>NZ_QGGB01000002.1:0-300000 GCF_003150675.1 Rhodohalobacter mucosus
CAGGCTTCAGGCTTCAGGCTTCAGGCTTCAGGCTTCAGGCTTCAGGCTTCAGGCTTCAGGCTTCAGGCTTCAGGCTTCAGGCTTCAGGCTTCAGGCTTCAGGCTTCAGGCTTCAGGCTTCAGGCTTCAGGGTGCAGGATGGTAAATTTTTCTGAAATCGCAAATCACTCATCGCCAGTCAGCGGTCAGCGGTCAGCAAAGGCAGGGTATATTTTTCATACTCAATACTCAATACTCAATACTCAATACTCAATACTCAATACTAAGATACTTCTGAGATCACAAATCACAAATCGCTCCCGTCCCGAAAGCTTTCGGGATCGGGACCAATCGAAATTTTCCCGTCTCATGTCTGACGCCTGACGTTTCCCTTCTGCCTGAAAGTTGGTAATTTGAATTCCGAATTCGTTACTTCCACTTCATGGAAAAAAGCCCAACCTCCGTCTGTTTTATTCTGAACCCCGCAGCCGATAAAAGCCGGTCGGCCCGGCATGCAGCATGGCTCCGAAGGCAGGCGGAGCAGCGATGGCACAGATTTGAAGTCGTTCTTTCAACACCGGATGAGCCGATGAAGGAGCTTGCCGCAAAAAAAGCGGCCGAATTTGATGTGATCGTGGCCTGCGGGGGCGACGGTACGGTTCACCAGGTGGTAAACGGAATTGCGGGTATCGGAACGGGATTTGCCGTTCTGCCGGTGGGTACGGGCAATGATTTTGCCAAATCACTGAATCTTCCTGAAAGCCGCGAAGCCATTCTGGATCTCATCCAAAAAAATAAATTTCAGAATGCAGACCTTATACGATTTAAAGGGGATTCGGAGGGCTGGTGCGTCAACACGCTGGGAATTGGATTGGACGGACTGGCAAATCACTACTCAAAATCCTTTCACCGGATAAAAGGATTCATCATCTACGTCATGGGAGCATTAAAAGCATCGTTCAAGTTCCGCGGTGCGCTGTTTTCTATAACTTCCGGACCCGAAAAAAAGGATCTCTCCGGTGAATTTTTAATGGTAACGGTGTGCAATGGGAAATGGGAAGGCGGCACTTTCTATATTGCGCCCGGGGCAACCCTTTTCGATGGCCGGGCGGATCTGGTGACGGTGGACAAGATATCCGTTCCAAAAATTTTGCTCTATATGTCCTGTTTTAAAAATGGTCCTGCAACTTGGATGAACGCTTTGAATACGCAAAAAGTAACATCACTTAACGTTCATGCAGAAACAGCTGTGGCTGTTCACGCAGACGGGGAGCAGCTGGGAACGGAGATTCACAATCTTTACATAACCGTTGAGAGGGGTATTCTGCCGGTCATTGCAGGTCACTGAATGGCATAGTATTCTTCATAGACGTATTCCCACAAACCCGCAAGATCAGACCCCTTGTTATGCGGATTTTTTGAGGTAGACGACTTCATGGCATCTATGCAGGCCCGTTCACGAGCATGGTGAATGGCCTTCAGCTGATGCTTGGTCGGATTGTCAATCATCTCCTCAAATTTCTTTTCTTCAGACATAATTGAGTTATTTGGTTACACTATATAAAATGAGAGATTATTGAGATAAATCAAGTTTATACTCGGTTATATAACGATTTAGGCCGTCAAATAGTTTCTTTATCTTCATGAATTTCAACAAATTAAAGAAATATGAAAAAACCAATTCACCCCGATGGCCCCGAATTATCGACACTCTCGGCCGGCATGTGGCGGCTGCATGAATGGGATTTAAGCACAGACGATTTGATCCGGTTTATTGAAGAGTGTGTTGAGGCAGGGGTTACTACATTCGATCATGCCGATATTTACGGCAATTACGGAAATGAAGCCTTGTTCGGAAACGCTCTCAGGGAAAGGCCCGACCTAAGGGATAAGATTGAAATTGTAACCAAATGCGGAATCTGTCTCCCGGTACCCGGAAAACCGGAATACGCGATACAACACTACAATACGGGTGAAGAGCATATCAGGATGTCGGTGGAGAATTCACTCAGAAACCTGAATACAGAGCGGATTGACCTTCTGCTGATACACCGTCCGGATCCACTCATGGATGCCTCAGAGGTAGCCAACACGTTTCTGAAACTGATCAATGAGCAAAAGGTGCGCTATGTGGGCGTCTCAAACTTCACTCCTTCACAATTCAACCTGCTGCAATCTGCCATGGACGAATGCCTTGTCACCAATCAGGTGGAATGCTCTGTTCTGCACACAATCGCTCTGTTTGACGGCACATTTGATCAGGCACAGAGATATAATGCTTCACCCATGATCTGGTCTCCATTTGCCGGCGGAAGGCTTTTTACCGGCAGCGGTGACGCACCCCACAGAGTACGCCAGGTCCTTTTTAAGCTTAGTGAAAAATACAGCGCCTCCATCGATCAGCTTGCCTTGGCCTGGCTTATGGCACTGCCCTGCAGTCCGTTTCCGGTACTGGGAACAGGAAAAATAGAACGAATCCGGTCAGCAGCCGACGCCCTTTCCCTGAATATGGAAAAACAGGACTGGTTCAGGATTCTGGAGGCTTCCAGAGGGCATCCAGTCGCATAATTTGATGTAAAGATGAATTTTTGACAACAGGGCCATTTTCCTTACATTTTCAAATCATTTTCACACCCCATTTTCGACACAATGGTGCTCTTTAGAAAAGAGCTTTTTGAATATTACTGACTTAATCTCCTCCTTGTATGGATCTTTTTGATAAGCTGGAAGGTCGCCCCGGACCTCTGGGAGCATTTACATCCGACGGTTACGGATATTACACATTCCCAAAACTTGAGGGTCCCATTGGCCCTGAAATGAAGTTCAACGGCAAGGATATGGTTGTCTGGAGTGTAAACGACTACCTCAGTGTAGGGAATCACCCCCATATCCGTGAAGTCGACAAAAAAGCAGCTGAACAATACGGCTTCAGTAACCCCATGGGTGCACGGCTGATGACCGGAAATTCGAATGAGCATGAGGCCCTCGAACGCGAGCTTTCCGATTTCATGCACAAGCCAAAATCCCTCCTTCTCAATTACGGATACCAGGGGATAATGAGCGTGATTCATGCGCTCGTCGACCGCAATGATTTCCTGATTTACGACGAGCTCAGCCACGCCTGTATCGTAGATGGCAAGCAACTGGCCATGGCTGAAAAGTCTGTATTCAAGCACAATGACATGGAGAGCCTCGAAAAACAGCTCAAACGCGCTGTCTCCAAAATGAAGCCCAATTCATCCATACTGGTCGTAACCGAAGGTGTGTTCGGTATGACAGGCGATTTGGGCAAACTCAGGGAGATTATTGCCCTGAAAGAAAAGTATCCGTTCAGGCTCCTCGTGGATGATGCACACGGTTTTGGTACGCTCGGCCATGACGGCTCAGGCGCCGGAACCCAGCTGGGCTGCCACGATGGCATTGACATCTATTTTGGAACCTTTGCAAAAGCGGTTGCGCTCATCGGTGCTTTTATTGCTACGGAACCCCGCGTTATTGAATTTTTGAAGGCCAACACCCGAAGCCAGATTTTTGCCAAATCGCTTCCAACGGCGCTTGTGATATCTGCAAGAGAGCGTCTGAAACTGATTCGGCAGAATCCGCAGTGGAGAGAAAAACTTTGGGAAAATACTCGCAAGTTGCGTGAGGGTCTGATTAATATCGGGTATAATGTCCTCCCATCCGAAAGTCCGGTCACACCCGTTCTAACAGCAGGCAGTACGGATCTTTGCCAGACCATCATGCGTGAAATGCGCGAAGAGCACGGCGTGTTTGTCAGCGGTGTAGCATACCCGGTTGTACCCAAAGGCGTGGTTCTTATTCGCCTTATTCCAATGGCGGGTCACACCGATGCACACATTGAAAAAACCCTGGCTGCATTTGAAGCGATCAAACCCATTGCGCTTAAGAAACCGGCTTTCGAAGAAAATGTTACAGTCTGAGGGTAAACGATCCCGAATGTAGCATCCCGATCGTTCACTGCTGATCGCGATACACGGTTGTACTAAAAAAACCATGCATACTCCAAATTGCGGTGTATTTCACCCGGGCCGCAATCTGCCCTGAATGTAACTCCGGATCTCTATCTTTGTTATTTGGGTTTTTTCTATTTTAAGCTGCAATCCAAAAACCCAAAATTGTACATGTCCATGCGATTTCTTTGCCTGACAGCTTTATCACTGCTTTTTTTCCTGATTTCCTTACCCGCTGACGCACAGGATGTTCCTGAAAGCCTGACGTTAAAAGAGATTTTCCACGAACCTGTGATTCCGGGTATTCGTCCGCAGTTCAGGTATTTCAACGCAACCGGCGACACCCTTTATTTTGCATGGAATGACTCTTCATACTACGATACCGGGCTCTATAAAATGGCCTTGAGCGGCGGAGACCCCGTAAAAGCAGATGAAGAGGCACTTCCTCCAAGATCTATTGTCTCTCCGAATAACCGTTTCATGGTGTATTCCGAAGAGGGCGACTTGTACGTATCCCGTACAGATGGGTCTGCTGCTCGCAGGATTATCGCTACAAAAGAGCGCGATGTAAGTCCCGTTTGGTCTCCAAACAGCAGAAAACTGGCCTTTATCAGGTCGGGTGATGTTTGGGTGACGGACGTTGTAACTCCTCAACTGATTCAGGTTACATCGCGGGACAGCGATGAGCCCGGCTTTTCCATTCGCGGCTGGGCAGGAAGCAGCAGGCTCATTCTAAGTCAGTCGGACTTCTCCGATTCACGAACAATCTATTTCCCTGAATATGCGGATGAATTTGTGGTGCCCGGTGCGTCCAGCAGAGGCATTCCGGATGTCACCTTTTTTTCAGCTCACATCGATTCAGCCCGGATCGATACTCTGCTCACCGGATGGAACCGGTCTTCTGCGGCCGGCAGCTATTCAGGCAATTTTGCCGTAATTGATGCCGCAGACGACTCGCTTAAGAGCCGTGAGATCATTGTCTACAACTTTCGTGATAATTCCGAATCCATTCTTTTCGAAGACACCACGGACGGATGGCTGAGCGGCACGTCCATCCGGTTTGCCCCCCGTACCGACCGCCTTCTTTTTACCTCCGAACAGAGCGGGTGGAATCATCTCTATCTGGCAAACCTGCTCACCGGCGATGTTCAGCAGCTTACAAGCGGAGAGTTTGAAATTACATGGTCGCGCTGGCTGGATGATCAGACCATACTATATGTAAGCAATGAAGCCGATTACGGTGAACGCCATATATTCATACACAATCTGAGGGAAGGCACCGCACGGCAGCTTACTTCCGATGACACCTACAGGTATCAGTTCGTTCTCTCGCCCGACAATGAAAATCTGATCTATGCAAAGACCGATTTCAACCGGCCGTATGACCTCTATATGATCGACCTCACGGCTGAAGATCCGGAAGAAAATCAGCTGACTCAATCCGTGCCCGGATCCTTTTACGACTACAACTGGCAGGATGAGCAGTATGTACGATTTACCGGCCGCGATGGAGAAACGGAACTCTCCATGTCGGTACTCTATCCGGAAGGCTTCGACACAAGGGATTCAGCAACCGAGTACCCGGTTGTGGTTTTTGTTCACGGCGCAGGCTCTCTTCAGAATGTGTACAAGGGCTGGTCGAACAATTACTGGCGCGAGTACATGTTCAACCAGTATCTGCTGAAGCACGGATACGTAGTGATTGAAGTGGACTACAGGCACAGTACCGGTTATGGCCGCAAATTCCGTGAAGACGTCACCAACTGGATGGGTAAATATGAAACCGAAGATATCGTGGATGGCCTTGACTGGGTGGAGAATCATACGGATGGCGCACTCGATCTCGGCCGGGTTGGGATTTATGGTGGAAGCTATGGAGGATTTATGGCACTTTATGCCGTAACAGCTGAACCGGAGCGGTTTCATGCCGCAGCTGCGCTCAGAAAAGTTACCAACTGGAGGAATTACTATTATGCCAATCCCTGGTACACGCTGCCGCGACTGGGAAATCCGGAGGAGGTGCCTGAACATTATGATCGCAGCTCACCGCTCACCTATGCGTCCGAACTGCAGCATCCCGTTATCCTGCTCCACGGGCTTATCGATGACAACGTGGGTTCGCAGGATGCCTTTCAGTATGCTGAGGAGCTGGTTCAGAGCGGCAACACTAATTTTGAGATGATGATTTATCCATCCGAACGGCACGGCTTTTCCGACCCGGATTCGTGGTATGACGAGTATTTCCGGATCTTTCAATTTTTTGAGGAGCATTTGAAGTAAGCCGCCTCTGCTGATTTTTTAAATGCCGGTTGATCTCAGCCGGCATTTTTTATTCCCGCACTTCCCTCACCCATACTTTCAACTGTTCTTTATACAGGTTCACCGGCGAAGCAAACCATCCTGACGGTACTGCAGCACTCTCATTCAGGTGTTCCCCCATATAATACCATCATTTTGTTTTATATATTAATAGAACGGTTCTGCAAACCGGCAAACCGCGTTTCAAATGAAAAAGGCTGACACATCACCATGACTGAAATCCATTGCATGCGTAAGTGCATCACCTCACCGCCGGTTCCTTTTTTATTTATGGGAATTCTGCTTCTGATTCTGTTGCCTGCGGGGCTGATAGCTCAGGACGCTTCCGAAATTATTGAGCGTGTTGATCAGGTGATGCGAGGTGAATCGAGTTATGCCGAGATGACCATGACCATCGAACGACCCAGGTACACGCGAAAGGTTTCAATGAGAGCCTGGTCGCTTGGGGATGATTATTCACTGATAAAAATTACAGAACCGGCCCGTGATGAGGGTACGGCCTACCTCAAGCGGGAAAATGAAATCTGGAATTACGTTCCCAACATCGACAGAACCATTAAAATGCCTCCCTCTATGATGTCGCAGTCGTGGATGGGGTCCGACTTTACGAACGATGACCTGGTACGTGAAAGCTCCATAACCGAGGATTATGAACACAGCATCCTCAGGGAGGATACCTTGCGTGGAAGGGAAAGCTGGGTGCTGGAACTGATTCCAAAGCCGGAAGCCGCGGTGGTATACGGTAAAGTGCTGCTATGGGTGGATAAAGAGGAGTATATCCAGCTGCGAGTGAAAAACTATGATCAGCAGGGTGAACCGGCCAGCACAATCGAATTGACCGATATCCGTGAAATGGGGGGACGAACGCTTCCCGCCAAAATGACTCTGACTCCGGCCGACAAACCAGACCATAAGACCGTTCTGGAATACCGGGAGATTGAATTCAATATCTCTCCGGAGCAGTCCTTTTTTTCACTCCAAAATATGCGAAGGAAGTTGTGAGCAAGTGGCCAGTGTGCTGGTCCATTGGTTGTAAAAGTGTTAATCTGATTAGGTGTTAAAGTAGTTCAGCAAATTTACTTTATTGGTTGCCCGGTCGGGCGACTTTTTTCCCTTTTCCCTTTTCACTTTTGCCTTTTGCCTTTTGCCTGACACACTGAACCACTGAACCACTGAACCACTGAAAATCTAAACCATGTTCCTCAAACTGGCCTGGCGAAATATCTGGAGAAACAAGCGAAGGACGCTGATTACCGTCAGTTCAGTCATGTTTGCCGTGGTGTTTGCACTCTCCCTGGAGTCGCTGGAACGCGGCGGCCACAACCTGATGGTAGACAACATGACCCGTTTTCACACAGGGTACATACAAATTCAGGATTCCCGGTTTGAAGATGAACCCTCTCTCGACAACACCATTACCTACGATTCGTCACTGGTTAGACGGGTTGCCTCCGTTTCAGACGACATAGAGTTCACGGTGCCCCGTCTTGAAACCTTTATGCTCGCAGCAGGCGATGAGCAAACCCGCGGTGCCATGGTGCTGGGTATTGAAGCCGACGCGGAAGATAAAATGAATGACCTCCGCAGCCGCATTACCGCAGGTGAGTTTTTTTCATCCGGAAACGGTTCTGCCGTGCTCGCTGAAGGTATTGCTTCGAGGCTTGAGCTCGCCGTCGGTGATACATTGGTATTGCTTGGTCAGGGCCGTTTTGGAATGACTGCAGCGGGCAAATTCGCGGTAAGCGGTTTGGTGAATCATCCGGTTCGGGATATGAGTAATCAGCTTGTCTACCTCTCCCTGCAGGATGCGCAATGGCTTACTTCCGCTGAAGACCAGATCACCTCCTTGCTGGTGATGCCGGAAAGCGTCAGCGAATCGTTCACAGTTGCAGAGTCGCTCAGAAGCGAGTTTGATGGCGAGAACTACAACATTCTGACGTGGAGACAGCTGATTCCTGAACTGGTTGAAGCGCTGGAATTTGACCGCGCAGGCACCAAGCTCTACATGGGTATACTTTATGTCATCATCGGGTTCGGAATCTTCGGAACTATCCTGACGATGACCCTGGAGCGAATGAGGGAATTCGGCATTCTCCTTGCCGTTGGCATGCACCGCATCCGGCTGGCTTCCGTTGTCTTTCTGGAAACCTTTTTTATGAGCATCCTGGGCGTAATTGCGGGCTTTGCACTGGGCAGCATCATTTTATTGTATTTCCGTGAAAACCCGATTCGAATAACAGGTGATGCAGCCGAAATTATCAGAGACTACGGGATGGAGCCCATTATGCCAACAGCGATTGCCGGTGACATCTTTCTATGGCAGGGGCTTGTTGTTTTTACACTTACAATTTTTATCAGTCTCTATCCTGTTATTAAAATTGCAACCCTGAACATCCTGGAAGCTTCCAGAACATAACTGATTATATGAACTCCTTAGATATGCATCCTGCTGTACCGGTTCCAAAGAGTAATTTATGAAGTTGATTTTATCCATATCCTGGCGAAATATCTGGAGGCATCCGGCTCGCAGCGGTGTACTGCTCGGTGCTATTATAGCAGGTATCTGGGCAGGTATGACCCTCTCCGCATTAACCAACGGTATGATTGATCAGCGGTTTGCCAACATGATTCAGGAAGATCTCACACACCTGCAGGTACATCAGCCTCAATTTCTCACCGAAAGAGAGCCTGCCATGTATATGCCGAATGCAGACTCTATCCTGAAGTACCTTCAAAACGATACCCGGGTTGAAAGCGCGGCGGCAAGAACACTTGTCGACGGAATGATTCAGTCGTCTCTCACAACGTCCGGTGTTTCCGTACGCGGCGTAGATCCGGTGAGGGAACCCGAAACAACCACTTTTCATGAAAACCTGATCTATGGCAACTACCTGGACTCCGATGTTCGAAATCCGATTCTTCTTGGCAAGAGGCTGGCTGAGAAATTAAATGTGCAAATCGGCAATCGCATTGTGCTGACCTTTCAGGATGTGAACAGTGAACTTTCATCTGCAGCCTTTACAATCAGCGGAATTTTCAGAACCAATTCGGGTCCCCAGGACGAAAGAGTCGTATTCGTGAGATCTGATGATCTGAGTTCCATCCTGGCCGGGCAGCAGATTTATCATGAAATCGCCGTGATGCTGCAGAATGAAGAGATGAGCAATGAAGTCGCCTCCGACCTGAACAATCGCTTTGATGGGATATCCGCTGAAACATGGTATGAACTCTCTCCCGAGCTGCGGTATCTGAACGATTTTGGCAATACGATGACCGTATATATTATGATTGTTATTATGCTTGCGCTTGCATTCGGTATTCTGAATACCATGCTCATGGCCATATTCGAAAGGATGCGCGAACTTGGAATGCTCATGGCTGTGGGAATGAGTAAAACGCGAATCTTTTCTATGATTATGACAGAATCTGTTGTACTGACATTTCTCGCCGCCGCTGCCGGAATGGTTCTCGGCTATGTAAGTATCAATATGATGAGTGAAAACGGACTGGACCTGTCAGCGGTAGGGGGTGATTCATTGGCAGAATTTGGCTATGACTCTGTGATATATCCATTTGTTACCGGTGCTGACATTGTCAATACAGCGATAATTGTAATATTGACCGCCCTGCTTGCTGCCGTTTATCCGGCCATCAAGGCATTAAGCCTGAATCCGGGTGAAGTGGTGAGGGAATAAGGCAGAAGGCAGAAGGCAAAAGGCAAAAGGCAAAAGGCAAAAGGCAGAAGTTCGATTTTATCGTAGTTATATCAAATTATATCAGTATTTTAAGCTTCAATATGCAACCCACTTTTCACTTCTGCCTTTTGCCTTCTGCCTTGCAACTGACACTCTGTTCACTGTAGCCCTGAAACACTGAAAAAAATGTCCATTATATCCACACACAATCTCTCAAAAGTTTACAATCCTGAAACGGTGCCCGTGCATGCTCTGCGGGATGTGAATCTTGAATTCGAAAAAGGAGAATTTACAACGGTTCGGGGTCCGTCGGGCTCGGGCAAAACCACGCTTTTGAATATGATCGGCGGTCTGGATGAACCCAGCGATGGATACGTGGAGATTGAGGGAACACGGATTACCGGAATGAAAGACAGCAAACTGATCGATTTCCGCCTTCACAATATCGGCTTTGTATTTCAGGCCTATAACCTGATCCCCGTATTTACGGCATTCGAAAATGTCAATTTCATCATGCTTCTGCAAAAGTGGGACAAAAAGAAGATGAATGAGCGAGCCGAAGAGTTGTTGACCGCCATGGGTTTGAAAGACAAAATGGATTCTAGGCCCAAGCAGCTTTCGGGCGGAGAACAGCAGCGGGTTGCCGTGGCGAGGGCACTGGCCTCAAGGCCCAGATTTATACTTGCCGATGAACCGACGGCTAACTTGGACACTGACTCTGCCATGAGCCTGCTGGATCTCATGGAAAAGATGAACAAAGAGGAACATATGACCTTTATCTTCTCCACCCACGATCAGCGGGTGATCGATCGGGCCAGAAGGGTGATCACCATGGTCGACGGAGCCATCGATAAGGACGAGAGGAAATAATTCGGTATGTAAGGGAGAAGGCAAAAGTGAAACAACTTATTTTCATATCAATTCTGACGCTCTGGGCTTCAGGTTCCATCCGTGCCCAAAGTGACGATTTCCGACTGTCGGGCTATATTCAGGCCATGTCGGTTTATATCGATGCGGATCTGCCGGCACTCTTCGAAAAGGACTCTTTCTGGGAGCACCGTTTTCAGAACCGGCTCAACCTGCAATATCGGTTTACATCCAATTTCTCATTGAACTGGGAAATGCGCACCCGCTTTTTTGCGGGTGAATTAGTAAGCGAACTGAATGACCTCCCCGGTCCGGGTTACCGGGATCTGATCGACGTGGACGACGGCATTGTAAATCTCTCGTGGGTCATTGCCGACCGCGACCGCTGGCTGCTGCACTACATCCCCGATCGTCTTAATCTGGACTGGTACAATGACGAATGGCGAATTACAGCCGGGAGGCAGCGAATTAACTGGGGTATCAATACGGTTACAAATCCGAACGACCTCTTTAACATCTATTCGTTCTATGAGTTCGACTATCCGGAACGTCCCGGTACAGATGCGGTCAGAATACAGCATTTCATCGACTGGGCTTCGCGCATAGAACTTGCCTGGAGCCCGGCAAAAGAGGTCCGCAATTCTGTTGCTGCGGCCATGTATGTGTTCAATACGCGCGGTTATGATATACAGGTGATAACGGGCTACTACCGGGACCGTCTTGGGGTCGGCGGAGGCTGGGCAGGCAGCATCCGCCAATCCGGATTTAAGGGAGAAGTGATGCTTTTCACGGATCTGGAAGAAAATTCGGCCGGGGATCGTCCAACCAATTTGGTGGCCGCTGTCTCTGCAGACCACATGTTCGACAACAGTCTCTTTTTGATTATAGAGGGGCTCTACAATAAAGACGGGGGATCCGACCGGTTTGTACTGCTGGGCGAACCGCTGGCTGCAGATAATCCCTCTTTTTCGCGCTATCAGTTTACCACAAGCGCAAGCTATCCGTTTTCTCCTGTCTGGAACGGTTCTCTGGCTGCCATTTGGTATCCAGATGAAGAAGCTCTTTTTGTATCACCCTCCGTCACGTGGTCCGTAGGACAAAATACGGATTTCAACATGCTGAGCCAGATCTTCATCGGCGGCGAATCATCCGCTTTCGCCAATGCCGGCAGTATTGTCGCCGCCTCCCTCAAGTGGAATTTTTGATTTATCTGGGCGTAAAATGTCAAACGTGAGACGTCAGAAGTCAGACGGGAGACGGGAGACGGGAGACGGGAGACGGGAGACGGGAGACGGGATTTTAATGACTGAACCTCAAACCTCAAACATTAAACCTTAAACCCCTCACCCTGAATCCTGCAGCTTGCTGCCTGCCCCCCTGAGCCTTGTACCATGAGCCTTGCACCCTGATGGAAAAATAATTGCCTTCCCATGCTCCATTGGCTATAATAAGCCGTTAGCTGAAACCCATGAACAACAAAGCTCAACAATACTGGCGGCAGAACCTGATCTACCTCGCCTCCCTTCTGGCGGTCTGGTTCATCGTGTCGTATGGTGCAGGCATCCTGTTTGTCGACTGGCTCGACCAGTTCCGAATGGGCGGTTTCAAGCTGGGATTCTGGTTTGCACAGCAGGGATCCATCTACGTCTTTGTGATTCTCATTTTCATCTACGTTTGGCTGATGAACCGGCTTGACAAAAAATATGATTTTGACGAACTGGAGGAGTCCGAAAAATGAGCATTCAGGCGTGGACATTTCTGATTGTCGGACTTACGTTTTTACTCTATATCGGCATTGCCGTCTGGGCCAGGGCCGCATCCACCAAGGAGTTCTATGTTGCGGGCGGACGCGTATCCCCGCTCGCCAATGGGATGGCCACGGCCGCTGACTGGATGTCTGCGGCGTCATTCATATCCATGGCGGGTATTATCAGCTTCGTTGGCAGGGACGGGTCGGTATATCTGATGGGCTGGACGGGAGGATATGTTCTTCTGGCACTTCTTCTGGCCCCTTATCTCCGAAAATTTGGAAAGTTTACGGTACCGGATTTTGTCGGTGACCGGTACTACTCACAGACCGCGCGTCTTGTTGCCGTAGTCTGTGCCGTATTTATCTCATTTACTTACGTAGCAGGACAGATGCGCGGAGTGGGGATTGTTTTCTCCCGTTTTCTGAGTGTGGAAATCGAGACTGGTGTTTTTATTGGTATGATCATTGTCTTCTTCTATGCGGTTATGGGCGGAATGAAAGGCATTACCTATACCCAGGTGGCTCAATACTGCGTATTAATATTTGCATACCTGGTTCCGGCTATTTTCATCTCTATGCTAATGACCGGCAACGTCATCCCGCAGGTAGGTTTTGGGGGAACCCTTGCAGAGCAGCCCGGTACGTACCTGCTCGACCGGCTGGACGGCCTGAGTACCGAACTTGGTTTTGACCCCTACACCAGCGGCACCAAATCAACGATCGATGTCTTTTTTATTACAGCCGCGCTGATGGTCGGTACGGCCGGTCTCCCTCATGTAATCGTTCGTTTTTTTACGGTTAAAAGGGTTCGAGATGCAAGGGTTTCGGCCGGTTACGCTCTGCTTTTTATCGCAATTCTTTACACCACCGCGCCGGCCGTTGCCGCTTTTGCCCGTGCAAACCTTCTCGAAACCGTGAGCAATCAGCCCTATTCAGAACTGCCTGAATGGTTTAGCACGTGGGAGGATACCGGATTGATACATTTCGATGACAAGAACGCAGATGAAATCGTTTTTTACTCTCCGGACGAAGAAACCAATGAGCTTACCATCGACAGGGATATTATGGTACTGGCGAATCCCGAGATTGCGCAGCTTCCCAACTGGGTGGTCGGTCTGGTGGCTGCAGGTGGATTGGCTGCAGCCCTGTCTACAGCTGCCGGATTATTGCTCGTTATCTCCACATCCGTTGCACGGGACCTGATACGGCGCACCTTCGTACCCGATATCACCCATCAGCGCGAACTGATATTCGCCCGGGTGGCTGCAGGAGGCGCTGTGATTGTAGCCGGCTATTTTGGCGTAAATCCTCCCGGGTTTGTTGCGCAAACCGTTGCATTTGCGTTCGGCCTTGCCGCCGCCTCATTCTTTCCGGCTATACTGCTCGGCATCTTCTCCAAAACGATGAATAAGCAGGGAGCCATCGCAGGGATGATTACCGGTATCCTCTTTACGGCAGCCTACATTGTCTGGTTTACCTATATAAACCCGGAACTCAACAATGCAGAACACTGGTGGTTCGGGATTTCGCCCGAAGGAATCGGCACGCTCGGCATGGCTCTCAACCTGATCGTCGCCCTCACGGTAAGCCGGTTCTCCGATAATCCTCCGCAGGATATCCAGGAGATGATTGAGGAGATCCGCATCCCCAGAAAATCCGATCCCGGCAATCCGCCCTCCTGACCCCTCGTACGCAGTTCCACTCCCCTCTTGCGCGGTTCCACTCCTCTTGCGCAATTCCATTCCTCTTGCGCAGTTCCACCCCCTCTTGCGCAGTTCCACTGCGCATGCCCCCCGGCAGCTCCGCTGCCATTCGAAAAAAAATCCAAAAACCCTGTAAGGAATCACAAAAGTCCGGTTCATACCTAAAAAGAAAGTTATCGCATAAAACCAGGACAGAAACTCTCCAACATGGGCCGTTCGGCAAACCGCGTATACGATTCCGCATACCCCTACTTTATCACAAGTTCTGTGGTTGAGGGTTATCCGATCTTCGCAAACCCGCCTGCAGCAGATATTCTGTTGAATGCACTCTGCTTTCTGCAGGAACAGCGTGATGCCAGACTCTATGCGTATGTCATCATGGAAAATCACATTCACATGGTGATTCAGGCTAATAAACTTTCCTCAAATATTCAGGCCTTCAAATCATGGACTGCCCGTTCTATCATTGATCTGTTTGCAGACATCGGGCGGTACCTCCACCTGTCAAAACTGAAACGGGCAAAGAATCCCTCACATACGGATTCCATCCATCAGCTGTGGCAGGAAGGCTTTCATCCCGTTCATATTTACAGTGACCGCATGATGATCCAAAAAATCGAATATATTCACCGGAACCCTGTACAGCGGGGGTATGTGGACCACCAGGAGGACTGGCGATACTCATCAGCCCGAAATTATCTCGGACTGGATGCATTAATACCCATTACGCTTTTCGAACCATGAATATGCACCTGAATCTCCTGCACAGTTCCATTGCCAAGCCTCCTGCGCAGTTCCATTGCCGAGTCTCCTGAGCAGTTCCGCTACCGAGTCTTCTGCGCAGTTCCACTGCGCAGAAGGAGCTGGCAGCTCTGCTGCCATACACCCACTTTCAACTATCGAACTCTCCATAATCTTTGTATCATCCAAATACCCAAACACTCATATCACTATCCTCTTACCACAGTAAATACAAATCATGCACCGTTACAGCTTTGCTTTCCTCTTACTCCTTCTTCTCCCCTTTGTGCTGTCAACCGGTCTCATCTCATGCGGCAAATCCCTGTCTGTACCACCGAATGAACCGGGTGTTTCTCTTGAGCTGGCGGAATTCAGAAAATCACTGCTCTCCGACATTCAGTACACGCTCTATTTCAACATCCCCGAACGGCGGGAAATGCCGATTCCTGCAACGGTTTCAATAAAGTTTACCCTGAATAATGAAGGATATGACATTCCGCTCGATTTCCGTGAATCGGCTGATAAACTCCGGTCCCTCACTGTAAACGGCACATCTGCGGAGATTATATATGAAAATGAACACATCCTGCTTCCGGCAGGAATGCTGCATCCGGGAGAGAATCAGGTGGATATTGAACTGATTGCCGGTGAATCGTCACTCAACCGCAATCCTGACTACCTTTTTACACTCTTTGTGCCCGATCGCGCACGGACCGCATTTCCTCTTTTCGATCAGCCCGATCTGAAAGCCGTTTATAAATTAACGCTGGAAATTCCATCAGAATGGGAAGCTGTATCCAATGCAGCTCTAAGCGATGTAATTCAAGAAGACTCCACCAAAATCCTTGAATTCAGACCATCCGACAGGTTCAGCTCCTATCTCTTTTCATTTGTGGCCGGCCGCTTTGAGAAGGTGACCCGAACGGTGAACGGTGTGGAGATGACCATGCTGCACCGCGAGTCGGATCCGGAAAAAGTGGAAAGAAACCTGGACGACATCTTTGAACTTCATGCTGCCTCCCTGGAGTGGCTTGAAGAGTATACCGCCATAGAACACCCCTTTCAAAAATTTGATTTTGCATTGATCCCCGCCTTCCCATACGGGGGCATGGAGCATGTCGGCGCTATACAATACCGTGCAGGATCCCTCTTTCTGGATGAAGATCCATCCGACTCCCGGCTACTCAGCAGGGCATCACTGATTGCTCATGAAACCGCACACATGTGGTTCGGCAATCTGGTTACCATGAAATGGTTCAATGACGTGTGGACCAAAGAGGTTTATGCCAACTTCTTGGCTGCCAAAATTATGAATCCGGAATTTCCGGATATCAATCACGAGCTCAATTTCCTTCTGAGGCACCACCCCTCTGCATACTCGGTTGACCGAACAGAAGGTGCAAATCCTATCCGGCAGAACCTTGCAAACCTGA
This sequence comes from Rhodohalobacter mucosus, assembly GCF_003150675.1. Lineage (NCBI taxonomy): Bacteria > Pseudomonadati > Balneolota > Balneolia > Balneolales > Balneolaceae > Rhodohalobacter > Rhodohalobacter mucosus. Next base: position 16,458 of record NZ_QGGB01000002.1, read on the forward strand.
ATGAGGCCGGGCAGATGTATGGTCCCATCATTTACAATAAGGCTCCGATTATGATGCGACAGCTTGAGCTGCTTCTGGGGGATGATCTTTTCAGGGAGGGAATACGTGAATATCTCAGCTCGTATGCTTTTGAAAATGCCACATGGCCTGACCTGATTCGGATCCTGGATCAAAAAACATCCACCGACCTTGCTGCCTGGAGTGACGTGTGGGTAAACACGCCCGGAAGGCCACACTTCAGCATCGTGAGAAATGGTTCCGCATCCCTGCTTCAAACAGATCCCGCCGGACAAAGGAGCCGTTTCTGGCCGCAGCAATTTTCGATTGTTGAACTTTCGCCCTCCGGAACGCAAACCCGGCTGGTAACATCGCAAGGTGCAGCCACAGAATTGGATCAGGCTCTCGGGAATAACAGAATCTACAATGCCAATGGGTATGGATACGGCCTCTTTCCTGCCTCGCCCGATAACCTGGAAGCCTGGCTGGAATTTGGCGATACCGCCAAAGGTTCCGAGCTGATCAATCTTTATGAAAACATGCTGGAGGGTGTGGTTGATCCGGCTGACTATTACGGCAGACTGTTGAACATAATTCGGTCCGAAAGCAATCAGCTACTGCTGAACCGGGCACTAAGCTACCTTGGTACGATTTACTGGAATCTCATGAGTAAGGAAGAACGGGAAAGTGCGGCACCCGGCCTGGAAGAGATGTTATGGAATCTGATGATGCAGCAACCGGATGCCAGCCGCAAGAGGATTTTCTTCGATTCGTACCGGAATGTTGCCGTAACGGAAAACGGTGTTCAGCGGCTTTATGACGTCTGGGCCGGAAATACGAAAATTGAGGGACTTTCGCTTTCCGATAATGACCTGACGGGAATAGCGGCAATCCTCGCAGTCAAATCCCATCCCCGTGCTGAGGACATACTTCGTATCCAGCTTGACAACATTCAGGACAGCGACAGAAAAAGGCGGTTCGAATTTCTGCAGCCCGCACTCTCAGCGGATCCGTCCGTGCGCGATCAGTTTTTTGAAAGCCTCAAAAACCCGGAGAACAGGGAAATCGAATCCTGGGTTATAAGTTCACTCAACTACCTTCACCACCCCTTGCGTACTGATCATTCCGAAAAATACATTCTTCCGAGCCTTGAACTGCTGGAGGAGATTCAGGTTACGGGGGATATTTTCTTTCCCAGCCGCTGGCTTGACGCCACGCTTTCAAACCACTCTTCCGATAACGCCGTAGAAACCGTGCGCACATTCCTGAATGAGCGACCCGGTTATAACGAGCAGCTCCGAATGAAAATACTGCAAAGCGCCGACATGCTCTTCAGGTCTAACACCATATTAGCTCCATAATCCAGGACCCTCATCCACAGTACCACCTATATCCACAGTTCCATACCTCATCCACAGTCCCACCTTATCCACAGTTCCACTGTGGATATGCCCCCCGCAGCTCCGCTGACAGTTCCACCTCATCCACAGTCCCACCTTATCCACAGTTCCACTGTGGATATGCCCCCTCGCAGCTCCGCTGCCTTGCCCATCCAATACCAACCTCTACCCCTGCTAGTCATGAAATAAAAAAATGAATACCCACTATTTCCTGATCCTGACTAAAACAGGGGATCCTTTCTCAGGATTTTCAGCAGCAGCTGGTAAAGATCCTTGTCGCGGTTGTTGAATCTGAACTCACACTCTCTCAGGTGGTACCGGTAGGTGGAGGGGTGCAGCCCTTTAAACTTAGCCATCCTTGTCTTGGCGTTGGCCCAAAAACTTTTCACGCGGTTCATGCCCGTATCACCCTGATCCCTTGCGCTATCCTGTGTAAGCGGCACGGTTGTCCCGGTTTCCGGATCAATAACGAGGCTGAATCCGGTTTCAGAACTTGTTTTAACCCACGTCTGATCATTTAATGAACGATTCCCGCTCCCAAAAACCGGATCCGTTATGATCTTGCCCCGATAATAGCGAATCAATACGTACTGGATATCCGCTCCTTTCGATGCATCTGGGGGTCCGGACTGAACTCTCGGCAATTCAGATGTAGCAGTGCAATAGCGGTCTATTTTCCGGCGAATTTCTGTCAGGTATCTGTTAACGGTATTTCGGTTCAGCTTTGTCAGTTCTGCAATCTGTTTGGCATTCAGATCCAGAACAAAGTAGCGCACGAGCTCCCTGAATTTCGCTTCCGAAATTTTTGCACGGTTTACATACTTGTTATTCATTATTGCTCAATGTTTTATACAGACCAATAGAGCTTTATTCTGTTCATGATCAGATTTCTTATAAAAAATGTGCTTGCTGATAGTCATGAAAGAGGGTTTGTCTTTGCTGTTTAGATTAAGTCTAAATAAACTTAGCCCACTATTTACCAACACTCAGCTAAAAACGCAAGCAGTAAAGAATGTTCAGGGTTTATTTAATGGTATTGATAACTGTGCTGTGCATATCGCCCGCAGCGGCACAGGTTATCTCAGGTTCTGTAACGGATGAGCAAAACAACCCTCTGCCGGATGCCCACTTAAAGATTCAGGTTCAAGGCACCAATTATACAACGATCACGGATCTTAACGGCACTTTTGAGCTCTCGATTGAACCCGAAACCGGATCAACTTTAACCCTTTATGTAACAAGGGTTGGTTACAAGCCTGAAGTTTTACAAATCGCCGGTTCTGCAATCTCTTCGGAAGAGCTGACCATCGTCCTCACCGAGCAGATCTATCAGCAGGAGACGGTTGTTGTAACCGCCACCCGTACCCAGCGGGATATTGAAGAAGTAAGCATTCCCGTATCCGTGATTTCAGGAGAAGAAATACAGCATTCAGGAAACATGCGCCTCAGCGATGTGCTCGCCGAACAAACCGGCATGCAGCTTGTCAGCGACCACGGCCCCGGAATTCAGGTGCAGGGCTTTGATCCCGACTATACCCTCATCATGATTGACGGGAATCCCGTTATAGGCCGTACTGCCGGCACACTCGACCTCAGCCGGATCTCTGTCCGAAATGTGGAGCAAATTGAAGTAGTTAAAGGTCCGTCATCCGCACTCTGGGGCAGTGACGCACTCGCAGGTGTCGTCAATATAATTACAGAAACCGCACGAAGAGGCCTGTCCGGCGGCTTCACTACAAGATACGGCGGCAACAAAACGCTCGATATCAGCGGCGACATTTCGCACGCTGGCGAAACCTTTCAAAACAGGATATTTATCAACAGAAACACTTCCGGAGGATATCGACTGAATCCGGGCTCCGTCTCTCAAACCGTACCCGAATATCAAAACTACACGTTGAATTACAGCGGATCTGTCGATATCAGCGATCGCCTTACCCTCGACGCAAATTTCAGATGGTTCTCGGAAACCCAACAGAACAACAGCTCCGTAAATACTGAAAACGGGGCCCTCCTGCTGAATGATTATGCAGGCAGAAGCGACGTTATGGTAAATCCGGTGCTTACATTCAACCCTGCCGATCGACTGGATTTCACGATCAACTGGCTGTCAAGTCATTACGGTACCGATCTGGAGCTTTTCATTTCCGACAGCGGCGATTTATACGATTCAACCGAGTTTAACCAGTATTTCAACAGGCCGGAATTTCAGGGAGAATATCGCTGGAGCAACCAGCACCACTCCATTGCCGGTACAGGCGCCATCTTCGAGCGGCTGGAAGCAGAACGTTATCCGGGTCAGCCCGATTTCACCACCCGTTTTCTTTTTGCCCAGCACAGCTGGACGCCCTCAACCAATGTAGAACTTACCGGCGGGCTCCGCTTTGATTCACACAGTGAATACCGTTCTCAGCTGAGCCCGAAAGTCTCCGCGCGATACAGAATGAACGAGCGTATCCAGTTCAGGGCATCTGCAGGAAGAGGTTTCAAGGCACCGGAATTCAGACAGCTCTTCCTGGATTTCACCAACTCAACCGTGGGATACAGCGTACTCGGATCCAGCACGGTTGCGGATGGCATCGCAAGGCAGCTGGATGAAGGTACCATCGACCAGATACTGATTCCGCTTGAAAATCTTGAAGAAATACGTGCTGAATCTTCCTGGGCGATCAACGCAGGCGTCGATGTCGATCCCCTTCGCAACCTCAGGCTGCGGATCAACTTCTTCCGAAATAATGTATCCGATCTGATTGAAACCGCTCCGATCGCGCGCAGAACCAATGGCCAGTCCGTATTCACCTATTTCAACGTGGATGAAGTGGTTACCCAGGGACTGGAGGCGGAAATCCGATGGTCCGTCAGCCGGAATCTGAACGGTTCGGCGGGATACCAGTTCCTGGATGCAAACCGCCGGATTGAACGTGAACGTACGGTTCAGGACAGCCGGGGCGAAGTTGTACAGAGAACAGACGTATCGTTCGAACCCATGTTCAACCGGTCACGCCACTCCGGAAACATCCGGCTCTTCTACGAAACTGACAGCGGGTGGGGCGCCAACGTCCGGGGAACACTTCGCGGCAGATTTGGCCTCTTCGACAGCAACGGAAGCGGGTTTGTAGACGGTGATGAATATGAGAAAGGCTATACCGTCTGGAACGCAGCTGTTTCGCGAACATTCGGCAACTCGGTACGGCTGCAGGCCGGAGCGGATAACCTACTCGGTTACACTAACATCAACCAGCCCTTCCTCGCAGGAAGGCTTTGGTACACTCAGCTATCGGTGCAGTTCTGAATCCTGATACCTTTATCACCTAAACCATTTAATTACTTCAATAAAAACCTAAAAAATAATCTCATAGTTACGATGCGCAGTCATTTTAAATTCCAGCTTTTTACCCTTTTCATTGCAGTCCTTCTATTCCAGGCGTGCAGCGATTTAACATCCTCAGTGGAAGAAGATGTGATCACATCGAATCTGCAAACAGAGATCGTTGAAGATCTCGATGCGACAGGTACCGAGGGCAACTATACATTTTTCAGCCTGCGTACAGGCGAACTGGTTGAACTTACTGATTCTGCTTCAACGGATTGGGATATTGCTTTCCGGGGTACCGGCGTCATTACAAACAGCGGTGTGAGCGGCCCGGGCAACGGCGGAGCCTTGCTTCTGGATGTTCCATTTAATGATGTATCCATTGCTCCTGAAAGCGGTTATGCGGTTGATTCTGATGAACAGCTTGCAATACCCGGCGGCAGCGAAAACGGATGGTATACGTATACCGGAAGAAACAACCCTCCCTTCGCCATTCTTCCAATGGATGACGTGACCATAGTCCTGAAAACCGCAGACGGAAATCATTACGCAAAACTCGAAATACTGAGCTACTACAAAGGAAATCCGGATACGGGAAGCGATGAATTCGCGGATACAAACACCCGCCCCGAGTCCAGATTTTACACATTCAGGTATGCGATTCAGCAGACCGAAGGACTTCGCGACCTTGAATAAATAACACAGAATAGAACTGACATTCCTCTAACACGGGAGCCGGGCCTGTACCATGCACACATAGCAAAATGTACAGGCCCGGCATTTCTGTTTTTTAAACATCAACATATAACAATCAACAGCACATGGAATCCATCACAATGCTTAACAATGAAACCGCTGCACTGAAGAAGCGGTGGAATGATCTAAAAGAAGAAGAACCCCGGCTTCGAACCAAGGATATTGCTGATCGCCTCTCGGTCAGCGAAGCTGAACTTGTCGCCTCGGCCTGTGACGGCGACAGAATTGTAAGGCTTACGGAAGACTGGGCAGGGATATTTGAAAACCTTGAATCTCTTGGCAGTGTGATGGCGCTAACCCGAAATGAAGCGGCTGTGCACGAAAAAACCGGCATTTACCGCAATGTCTCTTTCAAGGGACACGCCGGATTGGTGCTTGATGAGCAAATCGATCTGCGGGTGTTCCATGGCCGCTGGGGGTTTGCCTTTGCGGTTCCTGTTGAAAATCCACGGGGAACCCTTCTCAGCCTCCAGTTTTTTGATAAGGAGGGACAGGCTGCTCATAAAATCTACCTGAAAGACCCTGCCGGCAAGAGCGCTTACCATCAGCTTGTTGACCGCTTCCGGCACGAGGACCAGTCACCCGGAATTGAGCTTACCGAAGAGATCAAAAATGAAGTCAACAATCCGCTTGAAGAGATTGACGCCGGTGCATTTCTGAATGAATGGTCTGAGTTGAAAGATACCCACGACTTCTATCCGATGCTCCGCAGGTACAAACTAAGCCGGACAGATGCGCTTGCACTCGCAAAAGAAAAATATGCATGGAAGGTTGATAACAATACCACAAAATCGATGCTGGAGTTGGCCTCTCAACAGGACGTACCCATTATGGTATTTGTCAAAAACAGCGGAATGATTCAGATTCACTCCGGGCCCGTTAAAAAAATCCGTGAAATGGGTAACTGGCTGAATGTGCTCGACCCCGGGTTTAACCTTCACCTGCGCCAGGATATGATTCACTCTTCCTGGATTGTAGAAAAACCAACCGAAGACGGCACGGTGACCTCGGTTGAGATTTTTGACAAGGAAGGCGAGCAGATCGCCACGTTCTTTGGCGCCCGAAAACCCGGGAAACCGGAACTGGAAGGCTGGAGAGAAATTACCGCTGAACTGAAAAAAGAAGGAGCAGAAGGATGAGAATGATAAAAGTAAACGTTATTGACTCCAATGACGGCCATTCCTTTTCAAAACCCACAGCAACCGGTGACCCGGCTTTGGTTTTGATCGACCTCAAAACAGTAAAAACATGCATAGTCGGGTTTCTGCTGATTGTTTTAACCGCCTCCGCGCTGCAGGCCCGCCAGGTTTACTCCGGGTCGGATGGCATTGAGGTGGATATCAGTGACAAAACACGCATCGTATCCATCGGAAGCGCAGTGACCGAAACAATTTTTGCGCTTGGAGCTGAAGATTATCTCATTGCGGTGGACGAATCAAGCACCTATCCCACTGGTGCTGAACGGCTGCCAAAAGTCTCCTTCACACGAAACCTTTCAGCGGAAGGCGTTCTATCTTTTGCTCCTTCTCTGATCCTGGCAAGCGGTGCGGCCGGCCCGCCTACGGCGATTCAGCAAATACGGAGTACCGGAACACCCATGCTGCTTTTGAATGCCGATGAGAGCGTAGACGGAGCCCTGGAAAGAATTCGTGAACTTGGCGACATCCTGAATCGCGAAAATGAAGCCCTTAAGGTGATGTCTGCCCTGCAAGCGGATCTGGACCGGGCAGAAAGGCTCAGAAACTCTCTCAGCAGCCGGCCCAAAGTGCTTTTTATCTATGCGCGCGGACCAAACAATCTTACGGTAGCAGGAAACCGCACATCAGCCAAGGCCATGATTGATCTGGCCGGAGGTGTGAATGCATTCAACAGCTTCGACGGATACAAGCCCCTTACCGCAGAGGCCGTGGTTCAGGCAAACCCCGATGTGATACTGATGATGAATTCCGGGGTTGAAAGTGTAGGCGGGGAACAGGGTGTGTTGCGAGCACCCGGCATCAGCCTTACCTCGGCAGGAGAAAACCGGAGAATTTATTCAATGGAAGGCACCTACCTGCTTGGGTTTGGTCCGCGATTGGGCCAGGCTGTGCTCGATCTCATGAGTAAAATCCACCCTCAGGCGGAAATATAAAAAAAGAAAGAAACCGTAATCTGAACGCACCTGTGAATTCACTATCTCAAACCCTCTCGATCTGGAAATCGGTACCTCGTTTTCGTCAATCGATACTGGTGCTTGGCGGACTCTTTCTGACACTGATCTGGCTGATAATACTATCTGTTGGGATCGGTGCGGTACCCATCTCACCCTCCCAGGTAATTTCAATATTCCTGAATCAGGCAGGTATTGAGACCGGACTGGGTTATGAAAGCGTTCAGGAGTCGATTCTACTGAATATCCGGCTTCCCCGGGTTCTCCTGGCTGTATTGGTAGGCGCAGCGCTAGCTATATCCGGAGCGGCCATGCAGGGGCTTTTCCGCAACCCGCTTGCCGATCCCGGGCTGATTGGCGTATCAAGCGGGGCCGCGCTCGCAACGGCCATCGCAATGGTGGTGCTGAGTTCCCTGGCATGGCCTTTTCTGGACCTTCTGGGAGAAGCCCTCATACCGCTCGCTGCCTTTGCAGGAGGTACATCAGCCACAATTCTCGTCTACCGTCTTTCCACCAGCAGGGGCCGGACCAACGTTGCCACCATGCTGCTGGCGGGTATTGCGATCAATGCGATGGCCGGAGCACTGATCGGGTTTATGATCTTTCTGGCCGACGATGACCAGTTGCGCGACCTCACCTTCTGGACGCTGGGCAGCCTCGGCGGGGCGATGTGGAAATCGGTCTGGATCGTTCTGCCGATTCTGATGGCAGCCATTCTCTTTCTCCCGCGCCTTTCAAAAGGCCTGAATGCAATTTTGCTCGGCGAAGCAGAAGCGAGACATCTTGGAGTGAGGGTTCAGCGGCTCAAAAAGGTGATTATCATTTTTGTGGGCCTGGCGGTCGGAGCGGCAGTTTCGGTTAGCGGAATGATCGGCTTCGTGGGACTTGTGGTACCGCACATATTGAGGTTGTGGATAGGTCCCGATCACCGCTTTCTAATGCCCGGATCTGCCATCCTGGGTGGCCTGTTGCTGCTTGCATCAGATCTTGCAGCACGAACGATGGTTGCACCGGCCGAACTGCCTATCGGCGTGATAACAGCATCGATAGGAGCTCCTTTTTTCCTATGGCTTCTTCTCAGAAACCGTGAGTTGCGCGGATATTTATAAAAATCCATATCCCCCTTTTTTACTTATCACTTATCACTTTTCCTAAATGATTGACGCAAAAAACATCACCGTAAAAATCGATGACAAAACCCTGGTAAACAATGTATCCATGCGGCTTGAACCGGGGAAATTTTCGGTGATACTGGGAAAAAACGGCGCCGGAAAATCTACGTTCTTAAAAGCTCTTACCGGCGACATAACGCCCTTCGAAGGTATGGTTCTGGTGAACGGGAAAAATCTTGACTCCGTATCGCCCGTTAAACTGGCAAGAAAACGTGCCGTAATGATGCAGGAGCTGCACCTTTCATTTTCATTTACGGCTCTGGAAGTGGTCTTGATGGGAAGATCTCCACACTCAAGCGGATTTGAATCGGCCGGCGATCAGAAAATTGCGATGGAGTGCCTGAAACGTGCCGGGGTGGACCACCTGGCTGACCGTGCCTTTCCGACTCTGTCGGGCGGTGAGAAACAGCGCGTTCAGTTTGCCAGAATGCTTGCCCAGCTATGGGATCGGGTTCAGCAACAACTCCCCTGTTGCCTCCTGCTGGATGAGCCGCTTTCAAGCCTCGACCTGGCTCATCAGCATAACATGATGCATTTGGTTAAAAGCCTGTCACGCAGCGGGGTTGCCGTCATGATGATACTGCACGACCTGAACCTTGCGGCCCAGTATGCGGATGAGGTACATGTGATGAAAGAGGGAAGAACGTTTGCGCTTGGGTCGCCTCATGAAGTCTTCAAACCCGAAATCATCGAAATGGCGTTCGACTGTCCGGTGCATATCATGCAGCACCCGCATCACCGATGCCCGCTCGTAATTGCATCCAACCAGATTGATGAAAGAATGCGAAAAGTGATCTAGCCCTCCTTCTCCTTCATCCACAGCTCCACCCATCCTAATCCACAACTCCACACATCCTCATCCACAGTTCTGCACATCCTCATTCACAGTTCTACTCTGGATGCCCACCCGGCTGCTCCGCAGCCTCACAGATAATGAATACGGCCCAACACAACCCCTGAGCCATCTAAAAATCTATCTACTCCACTACCTCAAAACGTGTTTTACGCTCTTTCTGCTGCCCTGTCACGGTATCGATAACCTGTACCCTGAGGTCGTACAGTCCCGGCTTCAAATCGGCGGTCTCAATTTCAAGATCCTCAATTACATTCCGGTCTTCGTTGGTGAAATTGAGTGTCAGTACAAATTCTGCCTCATCAGTCCGTATGCTTCCGTCCTCTTCCACGGGCAGGATGCGATAGGTGAGCTCAAACCGTGTAAAACCCGTGTTGTCAGCCATTCGGGCAAGGTTGTATACTTCAAAATGAAGAACAAGGGTAGTTTCAAACGGTACTACGCCATCATTTGCCACCCGAAATGAAAAAGGTTCCGTTACGGCCTCATCCGATTCATAACCGAGTACCAGGTCTGCCATTTCAAGCGAATCCGTATGGCTTACAAGCGGTTTTGGGATCCTGTATTGCATCCTGTTCAGACCTCTTACCTCAGAAGCAAAGGGAGTATCAAACAGGTTTGTGTCATCCGGGTCAAAGTTCAGAAGTTTCACCGAAGCAGAGCGCTGGCTTCGGCCGGTGTGGCTTGTTCGGAATAGTGACCGAGACGGAATGGCATCGGACGAAGGCCGTTCTAAAATTAATTCTGGGGTGGCTTCCCAGGTTGAACCTATCGACCAGTCTTCATCATATTCAAGGAGCGAATGGGTTAAATCATAGCTCCCATACTCTTCCAGAACATTTGTACGCCGAACCGGTGATTCGCCCGGGTAGTGGTTCCTGTTAAAGTCGATCAGAAAAGCTTCCTGCGGCAGGCTTTCCAGATACGTGAGCATATAAGGTGTTCCGTCCTGATCCAAAAAACGGTATTGGTACACATAGAGCGGTATTTGAGGCATTCGCTGCATATATGTCGACTGCTCTACGGGTGCCGGGGCTCTGCGCTGCTGCAGCGATTCCCTGCTCTCGGCACGTACAGCCAGGTCCATTCCGCGAAATACCTCCTGCCCTTGCTCCAGTACCGCACCCCTGATTTCATTCAACCTGTTTTCAAAATAGGTATCAGACTGCACAAGCTGTTCGTAGTAAAGAAGCTGCAGTATCAAAGCAGGTGTAAATCCGGCACGTGTAAATTCAACTCCTTCCTCCTCAAGCTCTTCAACCGACTGATATGCACGTTCGGGAATAAAATCTCCTACGCTGCTGCGATGCGAAAACTCACCTGTGTTCACATTCGTGCCAAAAAGAAAAATCACGGGGGCATTTTCCCCGGGATTGAGGTCATTGTAAAACCAAATCTCGTATTCCGGGTATCGATGAAATTCGTATATGGCGTCCTGAAGCCTGTTGAACAGCTCCATCTGTTGTTCAGCACTAAGTTCACGGTCGTAAGGCCGCTCTTCACTCTGCGTGCTCTCTGCATAGGGGTTCAGTTGGTTTTCCAGCCAGCTTTGAATATTGAGGTTTTGCAGAGTCAGGATTCCGGTCCGGATACGATCAGGTGCTCCGTAACGAACATACATGAGTCCCCTGTCGTCCGTGCCAAAAACCGTATTGCTGTTCTTTGTGTAGCGCTGCCTGGCTTCGGCAATCCGAATCCAGTGTTCAATCAGGCGTTCATTTGATATTTCTGAAGGAGTAGGGTCTTCCTGAACCCAGAAGCCCCGCATATCGGCTCCCAGCTGTTTGTCTTTGTTCTCCCACCAATCAACCCACTGCCTGTAAATTCCCCGGCCGGTAATGGGCTTTAAACGGCTTATCTCCTGCCGAATTGCAACACGGCTTTCAGGTCCGGATGGATCCAAAACTGCTTTGTAATAGAGCTGTGTCGCCTGCCCGTAATACTCTTTCATACGGTTTTCAGTTACAACACGGATGTATTCAATACCGATTCGCGCATCAACGCCGCCCTCTGTCTGATACGCATTGTACCACACATCGAGTGCACGGGTACGATTACCGTTGTAGAGCTCCTCAAGCCCTCGCTCATAGGCCCGCTGAGGCTGTGCCTGTAACGATGCAGAGAAGAAGATCAGCAGCAGAACCGGCAGTAGATATTTGAAATAATTATTCTGAACCATAAAGTGCCATAAATTAACGCATTTTCATATAAATGCCACCCGCTTCATTTCATCTTGTTATAAGCCCGTGTACCGGCTTATCGGCCCACTGCTCCAGCAATCCGTTCAATGTATGTGCCTCATAATTCCCTTTAAATACCTGAATGGAATGCACAATTTTAGTACCTTTATCCTGAATTGAATATCCGTGATTTATGGCCCAGCACTACAGAGCTCTTACACGCACTTATCGCCCCCAAACGTTTGACGACATTGTATCACAGGAGCATGTAACCAGTACGCTGAAAAACGCCATACGCCAGAAACGCATCTCACACGCCTATATGTTTTGCGGCCCCCGGGGTGTTGGAAAAACCACGATGGCGCGTGTGCTCGCCCGGGCAGTAAACGAAATTCCGGAAAATGTAGACGGTGAAGCGCTCAATCAGACTCTCAATATTGTTGAGATGGATGCTGCATCGAATCGCAAGATTGAAGACGTACGCCAGCTGAAGGATGTGATTCGGGTCCCGCCGCAGAGCGGCAATTATAAGATCTTCATTATTGATGAGGTTCATATGCTTACAAAAGAAGCGTTTAATGCGCTTCTTAAAACGCTTGAAGAACCACCCGCTCATGCCATCTTTATTTTTGCCACAACGGAACCTCACAAAGTTTTACCCACAATTCTCTCAAGGGTTCAGCGCTTCGATTTCAAACGCATCAGCGTAGATGAAATCGTATCCCGGTTAAAAAATATCAGTGAAAAAGAAGATATCTCAATAGATGAGGAATCCCTCCACATCATTGCAAAAAAAGCCGACGGAGCATTGCGTGACGCTCTGGGCCTTATGGATCAGGCAATTGCATTTTGCGGTACCACAATCCACTATGACGAATTGTTGAAAGCCCTCAACGTCATTGGTCACGACTCTCTGTTTGAGTTTACCCAGGCTGTTGAAAAACGGGACACCGCCGAAGGGCTCCGGCTCATTGATCAGCTAATGAAAGAGGGGGCCGACATTCAGGAGTACCTGGTGTCGCTCACCGAACACATTCGAAATCTGTATGTTGCCAGCCAGGGAAATCAGATGCACCTGGTTGAAGCCACACCCGACACAAAACAACGATATAAAGAGGGTGCCAAACCCTTTTCAGAGGAAGACCTCATGCGAATGCTGCACATGGTCAGCGAAGCACAGGTCAAAATCAAGGACGTGCAGCAGCCGCGGGTTCATTTTGAGATCCTGATGCTTAAGATGATCCATATGGGGCGAACGCCTGAACTCCGTAAGATTCTTCAGGGGCTGGACGACATAAAAAAAAACGGCGCTAGTCACTCCCATAGTGTAAACGGGTCAATTCTGCCGCAGAATCGAGAGCAGGAAAAAGCCACTGCAAACGATCACGGCAATGCGGCGCAGTCTGAACCGAATCCTGAACCGGCCCGTAAACAAAGCCCCTCTTCCGGTGACGAAACCGCCGGTGAATCTTCTTACGAAAGTATCAAGCCACAGGTTAATGGTGATGCAGAGTCAGAAGAAGAACCTCCAGCTGATACAGATTCGTCTGAGTACGTGAAATCCGGTCTGCCGTCTTCTCCCAATCCTGAAGAGAGTGATTCCGTTTCCGACAATGATTTTCTTATGGTGAAACCCAGCCTGGGATATGCTCAGGGGATTAGCTCCGCTTCAGTATCCGAACAAGGTGATGCAACATCAGTCGCGGAGCAGACAGAAGATGATAAAGATTTGCGTCACACTATCTCAGGAATCGGGGACGTCGAAAAGCACTGGAAACAGTTTCTGAACAACATAAAAGAGAACGCTCCGCAAATGCTGTACTTCCAGCTGCTGAGAGTTGAAATCAAGGAACTGAAGGGAACCGACCTGATTGTATCAGCTGATAATGAGTTCGCTACGAGGCTTTTGGAGGAGAATCAGCAGATGCTCTCTTCCATGTTTCGTGAAGTGTCGGGCACATTTTTGAGAATGAAATGCATTGTGGAACGTTCTGAAAAGAAAAAATCGGAATCCCTGAGCCCCTATGAACGTTTTAAAGAGCTCCAAAAAAAGGACCCCAATCTCAGAACCATTGTGGAACTGTTTGGGGCAGAACTTGAGTATTAGGCAAAAGGCAAAAGGTCCCGATTCCTCGGGAGCAAATGGCAAAAGTTCGATTTAATCTAAGTTATATCAATATTTATCAGTATTTTATAATCTTATTTCAACCTTCAACCTTCAACCTTCAACCTTCAACCTTCAACCTTCAATCTTCAACCTTCAATCTTCAACCCGTAACCTGTAATCCACTTTTCACTTAATAAGTTAACCCCTCACCCATTATGAGCCAATTTAACATGGCCGACATGTTCGGCAAAATCTCCGACCTCCAGAGTAAAATGAAAGAAGCTCAGGAGCGGCTTAGTGAAGTCATTGTTGAAGCCGACGCAGGCGGAGGAATGGTTACCGTAAAAGCCAATGGAAAAAGAGAAGTTCTACAGATCAATGTCGACCGCGACGTTATCGACCCGGACGATAAAGAGATGCTGGAAGATCTGATCGTTGCAGGCGTAAATAAAGCCCTCGAAAAAGCAGAAGCAGCCGGCAAGGAGAAGATGCAGGAAGTTTATAAGGACATAATGCCCGGCGGAGGCCTGCCCGGAATGGATATGAGTAAGTTCGGCCTCTGACAAACCAGCGATTGATGAATATCTATTCAACAATCAACACCCAATAATCATCAATCTGAAATGCAGATAACCTCAGAAGCGCTCGAGCGCGCAATTGAAGAGCTTGCCCGTTTACCGGGAACCGGGAGAAAATCGGCGCAGCGAATTGCCATACATCTTTTAAAACAGAGTGAGGAGCGCGTTCTCACGCTTGCCGAAACCCTGATACAGCTCAAAAAATCGGTAAGCCGGTGTTCCGTCTGCGGCACCATTACCGACCGGGATCCCTGCCCCATCTGCAACAATCCAAAACGCGTGAACGGTACCATCTGCGTGGTGGAAGAGTTCCAGGATGTCTACATCATTGAAAAAACCAATGAGTTCAGAGGACGTTACCACGTTCTGGGCGGCATCATCTCACCACTCGAAAATATCGGCCCCGATGATATCCGAATCAAAGAACTCCTGACGCGATTAAACAGTGAAGAAGAGGACATACAGGAAGTGATCCTGGCCCTCAATCCTGACGCCGAGGGCGAGGCAACAAGCTACTATATCAATAAATTGCTGCTCAACTACGACGTACGCGTTACACGCATTGCTTACGGTATACCGATGGGAACCGAGCTCGAATTTATCGATGAAGCCACTCTCAGCCGCGCTTTTGCCAGCCGCACTGCCTTTTAAATATTAATTGATACACAACCTCGAAACGATTATGATTCGAACAATCTATAAAACGACGTTTACATTACTTCTCAGCCTTTTGGGAATTTTCATACTAAGCAGCGCAACTGCATGGGCCCAGCAAGCCGGGTACTGGCAGCAGGAAGTGGAGTATGAAATGGATATTGATTTTAACGTTGAAACCAACCGGTTCGACGGATTTCAAAAACTGACGTACCACAATCATTCTCCCGACACGCTGAACCGGGTTTTTTACCATCTCTTCTTCAACGCTTTCCAGCCGAACAGCATGATGGATGTGCGTTCCCGAACCATCGCTGACCCCGACAGGCGCATCCGCGACAGAATTTTCCATTACGATGAAACAGAGATTGGCTATCAAAGAGTGGATCGCCTCACGCAAAACGGTAGCGATGTGGAGTACACCATTGAGGGTACCATCATGGAAGTGCATCTCAATGAGCCGGTTGCACCCGGCGAATCCGTTGTTTTTGAAATGGATTTTAATGCACAGGTTCCTCTGCAAACCCGCAGGTCGGGCCGCGACAATGCGGAAGGAGTTCGTTATTCCATGTCGCAATGGTATCCAAAGATTGCGGCCTATGATGAAATGGGATGGCACGCAAATCCCTACATCGGTCGTGAATTCTATGCTCCGTTCGGAACATTCGATATAAAAATTCATATCGACCGCGATTACGTTGTAGCATCGGGATCTATCCTGCAAAACCCAGAAGAGGTGGGTTACGGCTACGAAACACCCGGCATAGAAGTGAACCGGCCCGACGGTGAGAAATTAACGTGGCACTTCACGGCCGAAAATGTACATGACGTAATGTGGGCTGCCGATCCGGATTACACCCATACAACCGCACAGGTTCCCGGAGGCCCCCTGCTCAGGTTCTTCTATCAAAGCGAAACGGTGGCCGAAAATGCCTCCGATGATGAACAGGCGCAGCTGCTGGATAACTGGGAAGCCCTGCCGGAGTTAACCGTACAGGGATTCCGGTATATGAGTGAAAACTACGGTGATTACCCCTACGAAGAGTACGTCGTGGTACAGGGGGGTGACGGCGGCATGGAGTATACCATGGGAACGCTGATAACGGGCAACCGCTCACTGAGAAGCCTCGTCGGTGTAACCGTCCACGAATTTGTGCACGCGTGGTACGAAGGCGCCGTCGGGAACAACGAAGTATACGACCAGTGGATTGATGAAGGCTTCACTACCTATTTCTCTGCCTTTATCACAAATCATCTATTTAATAACGGCGAAGGCGATCCCATGCTCTCCCGTTACAACAGTTATTTTCGTGTCGTGCAGGCGGGAATTGAAGAGCCCATGCACAAACATTCCGACCACTACGTTACCAACACCGCATATGGTATGGCATCGTATACCAAGGGTGCCATGTTCCTGCATCAGCTGGGGTACGTGATTGGAGACGAAGTACTCAAAAACACGCTGAACCGCTTCTATGACGAATGGAAATTCAAGCATCCATCCGGTTATGATTTTCTTCGCATTGCTGAAGAAGAGAGCGGAATGAATCTGAAATGGTACTATGAATACTGGGTTACCACAACCCAAACCATCGATTACGGCGTTGCGGAGGTTACCGGCAGCGATCAGTCATCTGTAATTACCTTGGCAAAAAATAGTACTATGCCCATGCCTCTCGATGTCAGGATAACCTATACGGACGGATCACAGGAGTGGCACTACATCCCTCTCAGAATCATGTGGGGAGAAAAAGAAAATCCATACCCGGACGCATCATGGAACACTTCTGAAGACTGGCCTTGGGTGTTTCCGGAATATGAACTGTCTATAAACCGGCCGCTTAATGAGATTGCCAGGGTTGAAATTGATCCTTCAATGAGAATGGCAGACGTGAATCGAAATGATAATGTCTGGGCACCAGTCAGCGATGCCGATTCATCACAGGATGCAGGCAGGAAATAACCAACCCTTGCAGCCTCTCTGAAAAAGCCAACAAATAACAGAATTCATTTTAACATCTCCTGAAGGAGATCCCAGCCTATGTCTGCCAACAGCACTGACGACTACGCAGCCCGATCAATAGAAGCACATAAAAAATACGGGGGCAAAGTTGCCATTCAATCCAAAATGCCCCTCGATACACCGGACGATCTGAGCATTGCCTATACACCCGGTGTAGCACAGCCGTGCCTGGAGATAGCTGAAAACCGCGAAAAGGCCTACGACTACACAAGCAAACAAAATACGGTTGCTGTTGTCAGCGACGGATCGGCTGTTCTGGGCCTTGGCAATATAGGCCCCGAAGCTTCCCTTCCGGTTATGGAAGGAAAAGCAATTTTGTTCAAAAAGTTTGCCGGTGTAGACGCCGTCCCGATTGTGCTCGCCACCCAGGATACGGAGGAAATTGTACAAACTGTGAAAATGATTGCTCCCGGATTCGGCGGCATCAACCTGGAGGATATTTCTGCACCCAGGTGCTTTGAAATAGAAAGGCGCCTCAAACAGGAGCTTGACATTCCGGTAATGCACGATGACCAGCATGGAACAGCTGTTGTTACCCTTGCAGGAATGTTCAACGCCGTAAAAGTTACCGGGCGCACGTTTTCTGACCTCAATATCGTGATTAACGGAGCCGGCGCCGCGGGCATTGCAATCATTTATCTGCTGCGTGAAATTGGCGTTAGGCAGATTGTGATGTGCGACAGCCACGGAATTATACATAGTGAACGGGGCGACCTCACACCCGTTAAACAGGAAGTGGCAGAACTGACAAATAAGAACAATCTCAAGGGCGGGCTGAAAGACGCCATAAAAGGGGCTGATGTTTTTATTGGAGTCTCTGTTCCTGGAGTTCTTAAGGCCGATATGGTTCGGACGATGAGTGAGAATCCCGTTATCTTTGCAATGGCAAATCCGGTGCCGGAAATTATGCCTGCTGAAGCAACTCAGGCCGGAGCCAGAATTATCGCAACCGGACGATCCGATTTTCCCAACCAGATCAACAATGTACTTGCTTTTCCGGGCATATTCCGCGGGCTGCTCGATGCCAGGTACTCAAAACTTACCAATAAGATGTACATCGCAGCTGCGCGGGCCATCGCAAAAACGGTAAAGGAACCAAATGTAGATAAGATTATACCCGGCCCCTTTGAACCGGGCGTGGCTGAGGCAGTAGCGGAAGCCGTTCGCAGCTGCTCCGGTGAATAGAATCAGATTTTCGGCTGTTTCGCATCATTGCCATACCATACCTACCGCTTCTCTTGGGATACTTCAGGCAAATGAATATCCGCTATAACCGGCAGATGATCGGAGGGAAAACGATCGTTATAGCGATCATCGGCAATTTGATGCCTCAAAACTTCAATATCGCTCTTCACAAAAATATAGTCGATCCGTGACTCCGGTTCCCGAAGTTCCATCCAATTGTTAAAAGAAGCCGTTGGTCCTTGATGACCCGTATTGGATGCGTAACGAGCATCTTTCACGGCAGGATCATTCTTCAGAATTTCATACACATCAGACTCTTCAGTGATATTCAGGTCACCGGTAATCACAAACGGGATACCTCCCGAAATTCGTTTCGCCTCATTAAGCAGCAGCGCTGCACTCTCTTTGCGTGACTCCGTGCCCATGTGGTCAAAATGAGTATTGAAAAGAATAAACTCCCGTCCGGTTGTTTTCTCTTTGAACCTTGCCCACGTAACAACCCTCGTGATGGCTGCGTCCCACGAAAGGCTGCCCGGAATATCCGGGGTTTCGGAAAGCCAGAACGTATTGGTCTGCAAAAGCCCGAATTTGTTACTGTTATAGAAAATGGGCGAAAATTCCCCGCCTCTGTTGCCGTCGCTCCTTCCTGCTCCCACCCAGAAATAGTTTTCAAGCGCATCCTGAAGCTCCTCAAGCTGGTGCACGAGGGCTTCCTGCACACCGATCAGATCCGGGCGATACTTCTCTTCAATCAAATGCGACACATGATGTGACCGGTTGGGCCAGGAATTGATACCGTCGTCCGGATTGTCAAACCGGATGTTGTACGACATGATTCGTACTACATCCTCCGAATCCTGCTCAGAGCCATCCGGCTGCTGTTGCAAAAACCTGTAACCGGCCATAGCGGCCAACGGGATAAGTATTAAAAATCCGATCAGCTTCATCATAAGGAAGCTCTTTTGTATTAAGCTTTTCGTGGATCAAAGATGAAATAAAGCAGACTCTCTGCAACAATCATGGATCACACCTGTTCAGGCATCAACAACTAAACACCAAACACTAAACCCTACTTTTTAAACAGCGTACTCACCACAAACCAGATATTTTCCTTCCTTTCCATGAGCCTGCGCTTGAAGTATGGAAACCACATGGTTCCGTAGGGTACGTAAACACGCGCATTGTATCCATTTTTTACCAATTGCTCCATGGTCTCTTCCCGAAGCCCGTAGAGCATTTGAAATTCAAACCTGGCTTTTCCGATTTTTTGCTCACCGGTGTACTCTTTTACCCACTCTACGAGTTCATCGTCATGAGTTGCAATCCTGGGGTAGGGCGTTTTTTCAAGTAAAATTTTTGTGTACTCCTTGAAAGCCTCACGGATGGCTGACATATTCTGCAGTGCTATTCGCTCGGGTTCTTTATATGCGCCTTTGCAAAGCCTGACATCAGCTCCCAGCTCAGCCAGATCTCGGATATCATCTTTTGTGCGGTGCAGATATGCCTGAATCACAATACCCACATGTTTTCCATACTTCTTGAAGGCGTCCCTGAAAATATCAATGGTAGTCTGAGTGTAATCCGATCCCTCCATGTCAATTCGCACAAACGAGTCGAGGCGTTTTGCTTCCTCGAGCAGGCTGTAAAGATTGTCTCTGCAGTAATCATCATCAATATCCATCCCCAGCATCGTCAATTTGATCGATATGGTGCTCTTTAACCCTGCAGAGTGAATATCATTCAGAAGACGGATATACTCCTTTACTGTTTCATCCGCTGTGGTGCGCTTCTTTACATTTTCTCCAAGCAGATCCAGTGTTACACTGATTCCTTTCTCGTTCAGTGATTTGATTTTGGGTACCGTGGCCTCAAATGTCTCTCCGGCTACAAATCGTTTCGCAAATACAAATGGCAATCGCATATTATCCTGTTTTGGTAGAAATCGGGCATAATAATAGTAAACTCTCGGGTCAGATACATCAGCAGACTATATCTGCAACCACCTTTTTTTCCGGGGCTGAAACATCCTGTACATCTCCTGCGTAAGCTTTAAAACTTCTGATAAGCTATGGTTATAGTACAATGAATGACTACCACACAATAGGAAAAGGACATATATATCTTATAAAACTGTCTGTCTCACTTGCGGTTTTCTACATCGTCATTCTTCTATCCTTTATCTGATAATATAAACCTATTACGGTCATGTTTGAATTCCTGAAAAAACTCATTCTTCTGATACTCTCCCTTTTGACGTTTACCATGACAGATCTTCTTGCACGGCAGAGCGGAGATCCTTTCAGAGCGGAAACATTCCAGACCTCGTCCACACCCGACGTGCAGGTAAGTACCTCGGGCGGTTCGGTCATATTTCACGGGCAAAGCAGTGATGAAGTACGTGTTTACATGTATGCCCGAAGAAACGGCTCGTATCTGTTGCCATCTGATACAGATCTTGAAAACTTTGACATCATCATCGAACAGCGCGGCAATGGCATTGTTGCAGAAGCGAGACGAAGAGGCAATGGCCCATTCTCTTTCTTCAATAGGAATAACAATATTTCGATCTCTTTCGAAGTCTATCTTCCGGAAGGCTCAGCTGCAGACGGCAGAACAAGCGGAGGCAGCGTCAGCGCTGAAAATCTGTCGAATGCCCTCAACCTTAGAACAAGTGGCGGAAGCGTGAACGCGTCAAACATATCGGGAAATGCTGAATTACGCACTTCAGGCGGCAGCATTAACCTGGAGAACATAAATGGAACCCTGTCTGCCGGAACCAGCGGAGGCTCTATCCGTGCCTCCAACCTGACAGGTATGGCAGAACTCTCAACTTCGGGCGGATCCATTCGGCTCGACGGCATAGCGGCGCGCATATCTGCCAGAACCAGCGGTGGGAGCATACGCGCTGAATTCATTGATTTCAGTGATGATATCGAACTCAGAACCAGCGGAGGAAATATCAACATAGACCTGCCTCAACGAAACAACTATGACCTTGAATTAAGAGGCAGCAGAGTCGATATGCAGCTCAGGAATTTTACCGGTGAGGTTGAGCGTAACTACATAAAAGGAGTAATCGGTGAAGGCGGCCCGCTTCTCAACGCCAGAACATCGGGCGGATCCGTAACCGTACGCCAGTAACCTCCATTTTTTACAGAACAAATTTACGAGACGGGGGACGGTACGCAATTTATCTCCCCCTTCCCCTCCACCATCCTCTTCTGCTCTGCATGTCCCGGTCAGGATAGGTCAGATCCATTTCATTCACATCTCTGCTCACCACAAACCGACTCGGTAACCTGGTGCAACGAACTGTCTGTTACGGGCAGATCCCTAAGCATACAAGAACAAACAGGTTTTTAGACGTATAGTTTTTATATTTCCGCAACTCATATCTGTGGAACCAAAACATCATTTGCGTGGGAAATAAAGGGGATAACAAAGCATTTAAACAGATTATGACATGGTCGCTGGCAATGTTCTTTGCGGCTATTGTTTTTGGATTACTGTATCGAATCATCATGCCCATCGAGCGGTATCCTGCCGATGATCAGTTTATTGAAAAGGTTTTTGTGGAGTTTGAAACGGTTGCCTGGCAGTCAAACCGGGAGGACGCAGACGCAGCAGGAGCATTTGAAGGCGGATCTATACTCTACGTAATCCGGGAAGATTCAGCCAGGGCTATGGTCCGGCCGTTCATAGTCTCCGGCCTCGACAGCGTTTGGGTAGAAAAAAACGAGCTGACAGAGTATACACCCGATAAATACAGGGAATGGCAATACGAGGAAGAGCGCAGAAAATATGATTTGGACTAAAGGTGATGAAAATCATCACATAAATCTAAAATTAACGGACAGTGTCTTTGCTTTCTTATAATGAAGACATTACATTTTTTACATTCACTACTTAAATAACGATCGGAGGTTACATATGGGAAACCATGATGAAAATCATGAAGCTGAAGAATTTCAGCCAAAGGGAGCTGTGGCTTTTTTCATCTTATTGATGACTCTTTACACGCTGATGTGGTTCGCAATGTATTTTGAACTACTGGGGAGGGGTTAAGCCATGGATAAATCAGAAAAACTGGCATTTAGCCTAAGCGGACTTCTACTTGTAATATTTCTTGGCGCGATTGTTTACGCCAGTCTGGCGAGAAACATTGAGGTTCCAACATGTATTACAGACATGGAGCCATTCGCTACAGACACGCTCTTTCAGACGGGACCAAATACCTATGAACTGCAGGCCGTTGCAAGAATGTGGGCATTCCAGCCCTCTACGGTAACTCTCCCGGCGGGTTCTACGGTTGATCTTTACCTCACATCTCAGGACATCATACATGGTTTTAAAATCAAGGACCACAACGTGAACCTGATGGCAGTTCCGGGAGCAATCAATTACATACAGGTCACCTTCGATGAACCAGGTGAATATTTCTTTGCATGTCATGAATTTTGCGGAGCTGCTCATCATACCATGGCAGGACGGATAATTATTGAAGAGTCTGGTGAAGTTGCTCAAAACACGGAGGGAATCTAAGATGGCTGCCGACACATTTCGCTTCTCAAAGTCTGCAAAGCATCTGAATTCGGTATTGATCATTATTCCCATGGTACTTCTTTTTATCGGAGTCTATGGGGGATTAATGCAAACCCTGTTCAGGGCCGGTATTATTCAAAGTGATCCTTTTATGGGCGGTGATTACTATAAAGGGCTCACAATTCACGGAGTGCTGAACGCCATTGTGTTCACCACATTCTTTGCTGTAGCCCTGGGTAATGCACTGATACCCTATGCACTAAAGAAACATCTCAATACCAAAATTGCGTGGACTTCCGGTATCCTGATGCTGGTTGGTTCGGTGATGGCTGGTATCGTAATGTTGATGGGTGAGGCAACTGTATTGTACACCTTTTACCCGCCGCTGAAAGCTAACCCTGCTTTTTATATCGGGTTAACGCTTTTGGTCGTCGGATCGTGGATTGCTTTCTTCAACTGGATACCCATGTACCTGAACTGGAGGAAAGAGAACAGTGGGAAAAAAACACCCATGGCGGTTGTTGGTATGTTTACCACATTCATTGTCTGGTTCATTGCAACCATTTCCGTCGCGATTGAAATTCTTTTTATGCTGCTGCCATGGTCGCTGGGTTTGATTGACGAGGTGAACGTGATGCTTGCCAGAACACTATTCTGGTTCTTTGGCCACCCGCTCGTTTATTTCTGGCTGCTTCCGGCATATGTAATGTACTATGTATTTATGCCAAAACTGGCCGGAGGAAAGCTCTATTCCGATATGGCCGGCCGGCTTGTCTTTATGATGTTTGTACTGTTTTCAATACCTGTGGGTACACACCACCAGTATATGGATCCCGCTATAGGCGCACAGTGGAAGTTTCTGCACGGTATCTTCACTTTTGCAGTAGCTCTTCCGAGCTTAATCACAGCGTTTACACTGGCTGCTTCCCTCGAACATGCAGGAAGAAAAAGAGGCGGTACCGGACTTTTCGGGTGGATGAAAACACTCCCCTACTTTGACAAAGAGAAATGGTTTTTCTCCTATCTCATTGCAGGATTAATCATCTTCGCCTTTGGCGGAATCAGCGGTATCGTTAACGCGTCATACCAGATGAATACCGTGGTACACAATACTGCATGGATTCCAGGCCACTTTCACCTGACTGTAGCCGGTCCTGTTCTGCTTGCCTTCCTTGGAGGAAGTATGTACCTGATACAGCAGTTCATGAATAAAAAAGTGAAGATGAAAGGCTGGACCTTGTCGGTACCCTATATCTACACCATTGGTGTTTTTATTTTCTCATGGGGTTTGATGAGAGGCGGTATATTGGGAATGCCAAGAAGAACAAATACGGGCGCAACCTATGCGAATCCGGAAAGTGTTCTCTATCAGCCCGAATGGATGATGTATATCGATATCACCGTAATTGGCGGGGTGATCATGTTTATCGCAATTGTAATTTACATTGTGGCATTCTTTGCAACGGTTTTTTCAAAAAGCCTTGCAACCGAAGAGGAGGCTGCCGTTACGTTTCCAATTTCCGAACCCCTGCACGACGAACCGGCACTATTACTCAGAAACTTCAAGCCATATATTATAATTGCACTGATCTTAATCGCACTTTCATATGCGCCTGTTATATATGATGTGATACAGGCCACATACGATGGCTCAGCGCCTTATTCACCAAATAGTCCCGTACCACTTCGATAATGACGAAGTTGAGCAGTTTTCTTTTAACAGTAATTACAGCCGGAATTCTTCTGGGTCTTTCCGGCTGTGATTCTCTCTCCGTTAAAAAGTCTATCAGCGATGAAGAGTTCAGCCTTCTGGATCATAACAATCAGGAGGTTGTATTTCCGGACGACTACCTCGGAAAAATCCTGCTCGTCGGTTACGTCTATACACACTGTCCCGACATCTGCCCTGCCATCACATACAATATGAGAGATGTGCAACAGCTTGTGGATGACAGTTCAAACTTTATGCTTATCAGTATATCGTTCGACCCGGAACGCGATTCACCTTCCATACTCAATGATTATGCAGCCAACTACAGGCTGGATACGGACAGCTGGAGCCTGCTCACGGGCGAAAGAAGTGAAGTTGATAATGTGTTGGAATTACTGGAGATATCAACAGTGAAAACACCAACCCGCTTTTTGGATGATGGCAAGGCCATCTATTTTATCGACCATACCGACCGGGTAACGCTGATCGACCGGGAAGGCAACATTCGGAAACAGTATATCGGAAGTGAATTTAAACCTGAAGAAGTTGCAGAAGACATAAGAAAACTGATTGGCAAGTAGCGTATATTGAATGCTAATCAATTAACTGATGTTCTAATACTAACCTAAATTTCTAAAACAACAACGGAAATCAAGACATATGAAACGCACAATATTTAGTTCTCTCCTTTTAATGATTGCAATTGCATTTACTGCATGCGGAGGCGGTCAAAGTGAAACTGAAACTGCAGAATCTCAGACTGCTGAACAAGAAGATCAACAAATGATGGACGATGGTGTACGAACTATTGAGATATTCGGTACCGATGATCTCAGGTTCAAAGTACAGGAAGATGCCGAAGGCCTTCAATTGGGTGAATCCTCCGGAGAATATACTGTATTGGAAGCTATCGAAGCTTCACCGGGTGAAGAGATCCGCATTGTACTCACGACCGTGAGCCAGCTTCCCCCTGCGGCAATGTCACACAACTGGACATTGGTGGAGATGGGAACCGATGTTGATACGTTTGCGCGTGAATCACTTGCAGCACGTGACAACGACTACATTTCACCAAACTTTGAAGATCAGGTTATTGCTCACACTGCAATGATCGGATCCGGTGAGACGGACACCATCACTTTCACGGTTCCTGACGAACCCGGAGAGTATGACTACATCTGCACATTCCCCGGGCACTACGCCGGTGGTATGGTTGGCAAGCTGATTGTTCAGTAATTGCCTGACACGCAGCAGCTAATATACGGGCCGTGAATTACCTTCACGGCCCTTTTTTTTATTAAAACTTCCCGTTTAAGTCTTCGCCCTTTTCAGATAATTCCATGCAATAAATATCAGAAACAGATAAAGGGTCATGACGCTGAGAACCACCCAGAATCCCTGTACCAAATCTGAAAAATAGTGAACGGGAGCATTGATTACGATAAGCAGTGGAAAGCCAAATACAAGTGCCAGTCCGCTCCCGTATACAAGATTATAGCTTGCCGGTGATTTCATATTCGGATCCAGAATACGCAGCAGTACCAGCCCCGACTGCATGGTACCGGTCATATTTCCGAATATCGACGCAAACCGTTCAAAACGATACTCCTCAAACGCATCCGATGTGAGATAATAAATAACCATCCAGGTAGCGATACAGACCAAAATGGAAATGGACAGTATTGGAACCCAATACACCAGGATCACCTGAAAACTAATTGCAGCGACCGAAGCTACGATCATAAAGTCCATGAAAAGATTGGAGCAGCGGGTCATCGTCATATCATCCACCACTTTGGTTACGCGCATCACATTCATAATTTTTCGCACAGACAGGGCAAGGATGGCCGCAAAGATGAAATGAAATGACCATAATGTAGTGATCTCATTTGCGGCATCTATACGAATCAATCCTGCCTCCATCAGCTTCATCAGCAGATAGGTTACTACGTAAACCAATCCGATCAATGCGATATGAAAGGTCAGCGATTCTATAGACTCCGGTGAGGTTGTAATTCTTTCGCGCATATTTCCTTTTGGAGCCCTGACAATGCCGGTTCGGATATCCTCAGACAAACTTAGCTCAGAATCAATGTATGTAGCCTCACCGTCACGTATACCCTTCCTGACCAGCCAGATACCGACGGTATAGGCCATCAGAAAACCGAAAGCCGCAAAGGTAAGGCCCACTATACCGCCCGACTCAAAACCGAAATTTTCCCAGTTGCCGCCGATAGAGTACGCGATCCCTGGATTCATGCCAAAAGCGAGCGGTGGCAGTAATCCAATACCTACAAATAGATCGGGCATGAACGTATAAAACAAGATAAATGCCACCACCAGCCCGATGATCGCCTGCACAAGATATACAGCCAGGAAGATCAGGCTGAATTTTATGGACGACATTCCCAGCCTTTTCTTGGGTGCCCTTAAACCCAATGCAATAAACAGGAGTGCAAGCAAATGGTACACATACGTGCCCAATCTTTCCGAATTCAGGTCGATCCACTCAAGACCATTCATTCCGATAATGAGGCCCGCTGCTCCTGCAAGTAAATTGGCAGGGATCAGATATTTTTGAAGAAATCCAACCCTGCTTCTGAGATAGGTAGCCACGATCAGAAGCAATCCCATCCATGCAAAATCGAGGAAGAAAAGTCCGGCAGAAATATCAAGATTCCAGGATTCCATTCAGAGTGAATTTACAGGTTTTTCTCCGTCTTTAAGCCGATTGATGTAGATTTGCCACTGCAGGGCACTCGATCCCTCCAGATTAAACTGCAGAGTCTGCTCAACCGTGTTCACCGTAAGCTTGTGATTCTGTTCAACCGAAAGTGCCCTGATATCATGAACCGGAATGAAGGTGTGTTCAGAACCCCAGTGAAGCTGGATACCATCTTTCTTCAGGGCTGCGTGACACCGGCCCACAGATACGAGTTTCTGATCCTCATCAAGACGGCTGAGAGAACTGCCAGCTTTTTCAAGCAGCACATCTTCTCTCTCTATTTGCATCGGCATCCTGTTAATCTGCTCAAACAACTCAATCAATGACACCCTATGGCCGCTGCTATCGATAAGACGGGACGCTACGTCCATTCTGTAATTCATCCCGGAATTGCGGCTGTACACACGAACTCCATCCGGGGTATAAACGGCTCCGTTAACCCCCGTGTCGGGACAGCGATACAGAAATCGTTCTATGCCTGCGGCCGGTTTGCTGCAGCTCGTGGGCACCGCTTCTACAGGAGGAGTGTACTCATCAAAATTAATCCGCTCAATACACGCCCTGGCAAATTCATCATAGTTCTCATAGTCTGAAGCGTGAAGCGGTTTCAAAAAACGAACCTCTGCACTTCCTCTTCGATAGTTATCCGCCCATCTCGGCCAGGTGAGGTATGACCCATGTATCTGTACGGGATGAACAGGTATCCCCATCTTCCAGAATAGTTTCAGCGTGGTCTCAATCAGCGACTTCGGCTTGCCGTCCCACCTTCGTCCCCCTTCAGGAAAAATGACAATCATTCGCTTCTGATCAATCATCCGCAAAACACTGCGAACGATTCCGGGTTCAGGCACATACTTGCTGGTGGGAACAATACCAATTCCATCCATAAATATCCGGGGCAGGGTTTTATGAAACTGATCCCTCGTCATCACCCCGGCCGTTGGCTCCGCAATCATGCCTACATTGATCATAAACGGATCAAAATAGTTTGAATGATTACCGTAAATAAAGCAGGGTCCGGTAAGCGGCATGAACTGCGGATTGGTAATTCGCGGTTTAAACAGCTTTCGTGTAGCCGTAATAACCGTATGACGCAAAATCCAAAACGCTTTGTCTGAGTAACCGCGCTCGTTTTTCCTAAAAGTAAAATCTGACAGGATGCTCATGAGGATCTACCGGCTTCCAATATGATGATGGAACTCCACAGCGAATGTTAAAAAGAACAATGAAGATGAAGATTATCCGGCTGCACGCTTCCTATCGGCGAACCGGGTGGCGTATATGGAGCCGGCGGAATGGATATGCTTCCGGGATCTGATTGAAATCGCTCGATCATTTGTAATTCCATCATATAATGCCCCTTCCAGGCTGTATCGGCAGCATTTTCAGCTCTGCTCGCCAAACTCTCCCGGAGTTCATCCAGAAACAGGTGTGTGCCCGAAGCCACGTCCGGTGCACTCCGGTCATTTGCTGCAAGCCTGATCAGATTTCTGAGAACGGCCGTATCAATAGCTCTCTGTATTGTACCGGAATACCCGCTTGCCGGGTCCGACAAAATTGTTGAGTCCGTAACACGATGAAGCACGGTTTCAAGGCCGGGATAATCCGGATTCCTGGCCGACTGCAGGGCAAGGCGTGCAGCACGGTTCGGGTTGAAAATCAGTGACGCCGTAAGTTCTGCTGCGGTTTCAGCCATTGCCACCGGGTCAAGGGCGGGAGATGTGTATCCGCGAAAATTTTCACGCGTCGCCGATAAGCCCATAGGACGTGGCGGAATGATATCTAGTATGGATTCCGGCAGCGCAAGCTCATCCGGATCCAGCGTCCTTAATAGTGCATCCAGGGCCTGCAGCTGTCTGCCGCCGTCAACTATCCTTGGACCATGCTGGTTATCACCCCGTTTCTGATAGGTATAGTCTACACCTCCAATCAGTTTTACCGTCGCTTCGGTCTGATACCTGTGATACAGATATACGGGTACCAGAACATCTTCCAGTTCGGCCATCATGCGGTCCTGCCGGATATTGCGTTCACCAAAACGATTCAGGGCAGAGCTTCGGATATCCATAATAAGGTTGAGCTGCGAAACGGCATCATCTCCGTATTCCCAAAGATGCGCGTCAGGATGCAGGCCGCTTTGAGGTCGTGCTGCTTCATCAGAAATAAAGAGCAGATCCATGTCTGCCGTTCCTTCAATAATCTGATTCAGTGCTTCCTCTTCGTTCGTGCCTTCCGGAAAGTCCTGGTAACCCCATATTACGGCTCGTTTATCCCACTCGCCGATAGCGTTGCCGTACGCATTTTCAAGGCTTAGTGAACCATCCGGTTGTACTGTGGCCCTTGGATGGGGATAATCCATAACAGAAGCCAGGTTATTTACACTGGATGCAAAATTGTGTGTAATGCCCAGCGTGTGTCCGATTTCATGGGCTGACAGCTGGCGGATACGGTTAAGTGCCATCTCCAGCATCTGGGGGTCCGGATCCCGGCCCTCCTCATATGGCGCCAGCAATCCCTCTGCAATCATATAGTCCTGTCGTACTCTCAGAGAACCCAGAAGTACATTCCCTTTGATAATCTCACCTGTCCTGGGATCCACAACGGATGATCCGTATGACCAGCCGCGTGTAGACCGGTGTACCCAGTTTATTACGTTATAGCGAATATCTAGCGGGTGAGCGTCGTCGGGAAGCATTCGTATCTGGAATGCATCCCTGTAACCGGCTGCTTCAAATGCCTGATTCCACCATGCACCGCCCTCAAGAAGTGCAGTTCGAACGGGTTCCGGTGTTCCGTTATCAAGATAGAAGACAATCGGCTCTACCGCCTCACTCACCTCCGCATCAGGATTTTTCTTCTCCAGCCGGTGCCTTACCGCGTACCTTTTCGTAAGCCTTTCACCTATCGGTGTACTGTAATCCTGGTACGAAATTGCAAAAAACCCCGACCTGGGATCAAATTCACGCGGTTCGTAGCCGTCGTCGGGCAGTTCAACAAACGAATGATGCTGCCTCACCGTCACAGCTCCGGGCGTAGGCGTAACCGACCTGAGCCACCTTCCTGCACCTGAACCCGTAAAGGTAAGCATGGTCTCGAATTCAGAATTTTTTGGGAAATTAAATGTCCCCGGGAGGTGAATAGCTGAACGGCTTCGGTCTACGGAGTAGTTGCCCTGGTTATTGTCTCTGAGCCGGCTTGCCACACCATGGGCATCCTGCATAAGAAAATCGGTCGCATCCACAAGCACTCTGTCATCTTCAGCTATTTCAGCCTCAAAACCAAAAATCACGGAGCTCGCAAACGCTTCATTCACCGATTTTTGCTCCAGCTCAACCCCCGATGACGCCCGGTAGCCATAATTTGGCTGGATCATCAATATTTTCGGCCCCGTTTTTCTGAAAAAAACGATTCGGGTATCGCCAAGCTGGCTCCGATCGAGGCCTATATCATTCGACCCCACACCGGCGGCCAGGGAATTCACATAGATGAATTCCTCTTCAAACTTATCAATCTCGAGCCATATTTTACCGGTATCCTGGTCCCACCAGAAGTTGAAAAATCCTTCATACTTCTGCATGCCCTCCGTTCTCTCCTCAATTGTATCCTGAGCAGAAACGATGAGGGGGAACAATAGGGTAAAAAAAAGAAAACAGTATTTTTTCATATCAGCCGTTTACATTTCGGTTTCAATGAAGAAACGAAATGTTAACAGCTAAGGAAAGCGGGATTTTCGATGAAAGCATCCACCCGCTTTTTATTGACTCCGTATCAGCCGCCCCCGTTCTGTGCGAGACGAATATAGTCTTGTAGAAATTTATTTTCAGAACCAGCGGAGAATGCCGGCTTAACCGTTCGGGGCCCTGAATTGGACTCCTGCCTGGGTGCGGGTTTTTCCTCAATTTCTTTGACTGCTGCAGCAGCGGCTGCCGGTTTAGGAGCGGGTGGCTTCTGAAATTCAGCCGGCTTGCGAAATACTCTTTCACCCAGCTTCTGCTCCATATTCAGCAGTCTGGACCCCTGCCCTTTCTGCCTGTAGAATCTGAGCAGGCGGGCTGTAAGGTATAGAGAGAAAAAGCCAATAACTGCGGCAAAAAACGTAGTGAAAGGCTGATTTGAAAAATTCGCACCCACTGCGTCAAGATAAAGGATGGACCCGTTAAGGTATGCGAGTATGCTGTTAAGAGCTTCATAACCACCGGGTTCCCAGATGAATGAAGCCGCATCCGCCCGATAGGTTCGCAGTTCGCCCATCAGGATCGCAAGGTCGCCGGGCACCCCGAATACATTTCGCAGCCCTGCCGATAGTGAACTGAAACCTGCTCCAAGTTTACCGCCAAATGTGCCGTTTGCTGATAACACAATAGCAGTTACCACAAAAGCAGAGAGTTTGACCATGTATTCCAGAACCAACAATACCCCTTTCCCCGTTAGAACTGCAAGATGTTCCCAATCAATGACCATATTACCTCCTTAATTTGTATCAATTCTATAGATTGCTAAATCAGGTTTTACCCAACCTGTGAACTATTGACTGAGTGTGAGTTGAGAACTCACTTACTAGAAGACTGAGACAGAGCTGAGTTGTTACAGCTTTCTATACTTTGTAAAAACGCGGGTTCTTTGATCTATAGAGAGGGAAAAACCGGGATTTACCTGTATTGCGGGATTTTCAGACATAAAAAAACCCTGACCTGCAGCGCAGATCAGGGTTTTGAGGTTACGTATGTACTAAATGAGAAAGATTAACGGGTGTAAATCTGTTTTTGGCTGGCAGTTTGTGCAAGCAGTTCAGCTACAGCCGGCTGGCCATTTCTGAGAGCCAGATCTGTCGCCGTAAGGCCTGACTGGTTGGTGATTTCAACGGATGCGCCATTTTCGAGCAACTTCTCCACAATGTAGATTTGCCCCTGCCCGGAAGCGATCATCAGAGCCGTATAGCCACTGTTGTTAACCTTGTTAATCTCAGGATGGTGTGCCAGAATAATTTTCACCATTCTGGGGTTTCCAATTTTTGCAGCAAGCATTAAAGGGGTATTGCCCTCTTCGTCCACTGCATCAACATCTGCTCCTTCTGCAAGGAGAACATTGAGGCTGATAATATCAATGTCCTGAACTGCCTGAATGATATTCTCACTGACAACAAACTCATTTGAGTCGTTTGCAGCGCCGGCGTTGTTCACCAGCAGTGCCGCTGCCATTAGTGTAATTAGAATTGTAGTTATTGCGTACTTCATTTTTTTGTTTAGAATTTTAGTCGTCTTGTTTTTCCTGATTTATTCTACTTATGCCGGGTTTTTCAACAGGTATGATTTTTTAAATTTATCCGGCCTCTAAATTCTGACCTTTCTAACGAATTACCCATATCGGGGGTTTCACATTCAGGGCGATTAAATGCGATTCAGAAAAAGTAAATCACCGGCCACCGGAAGGGTTAAAAACTAACATAAAACAGGTTAAATAATTAAGTGAAATCGCTTTTAATTTTCCCCTGATTAAAGTATTAACGTGTTATGAGGCGGGTATTGCAGAAATTATTTAAGTTTTTTCGCGATTTCCCTGATTTATTTGTTCTGACGTTCTGCTCTGTTTGATTAACGGGCGTGAATATTCAGATCCATTCCCATCACCTCTTCAAAAAGTGCTTTTTTCCTGTCTGCACCCCAGATCTCCAGATGGGGGTCAGACTCTGTGCTAAGGTAAAGTTCAACACCCGTTTCTTTTACATCAATCTTCACATCTCTCACATTCTGATAGTGGCTGCGGTCGAGCCCATCGGCTACTCTCAGAATGGCCGACAATTTTTTCACCCTGTTTTTTGATTCCTTGTCGAGACGCTTATAATAGGGATGACGCATTTTAGGCGTAGAACGGCGGTGGTAGCGTGCAACATTGGCCATAATCTCTATTTCGCACTCCCTGAAACCCATCAGGTCCGAATTGCGAATAATATAAAGCGCATGTTTGTGATGTTTTCTGTGGGATATGTGATAGCCTATGTCGTGCATGTAGGCTGCAAAGGTCAATAGCTCTCTGTCCTGTTCTGTCAATTCCAATTTATCTTTAACCGCATCGAAGATGGAAAGAGCAAGTGATGCAACATGAAGCGAATGATCCTCATGCCAGTCGCATTTGTGAACCAGCTCCAGTACGCTTCTTTTTCTGGGATCTTCAATCCATTCCGATGTTCTGATCTCCTTCAGCTCCCTGCGAATGTATCTTAGAATAATTCCCTCCCTGAGTGCCTGGGATGAGATCTTAATCTGTTTGATGGCAAAGGTATCGAGGATATACTTCAGCAAGACCAGGCCTGCGGGCAACAGCGCAATCCGCTTCTCGTCAATCCCCTTCAGTTTCGAACGTTTCTTTTTATCCAGCGTTATCGCAAACTCGTAAAAATCATAAAACTCTTTGCTGCTGAACTCCAGTTCGTTTAACGAGAGAGACGGTGAACGTTTGTTTCGATACGCAATCATCAGCGCAATATTTTCCATTGTGCCCGATGAACCGATCAGCAGAGATGCGCGATTCATGGCAAACGATTCAGCCAGGTCGGCCAAACTCTCGCGGTAATGCTGTTGAAGAGTGTTGATCTCTCCTGCCGTTATGGGATCGTGATCAATAACCGTGGCATGCATGCGGGCTACGCCAAGTTTTTTACTCGTCAGAAAATAAAACTTCTGTTTATCGGCAATCAGAAACTCCACACTGCCGCCCCCCACATCCATGATCAGAGCAGGTCCCTCTCCCGGCTCCGGCATCTGAATACCGTGCTGCACGGCCAGGCCAATCAGTTCGGCCTCTACCCTGCCCGGAATCGCATTAATTTTAATGCCTATTTCATCAATCACCCGCTGGATGAATTGTCCACCGTTTTCCGATTCCCGGATCGCACTCGTTGCATACGCAAGAACCCGTTCGGACTTTTGGTGATCGGATAGTGTTTTAATTTTTCTAAGCGCACTCAACCCCCTTTCCATAGCTGCATCCGACAGCCGGTCGGTAACACCTTTCTCAGCCAGCAACACCATCTCCTTCAGCTTGTCAACAACATAAAAGCCACCGTCGGGGTATATATCAACGATAACTGCATGAAATGAATTTGTGCCCAGATCGATGGCTGTAATGCGCTTAACAGGTCTATTCAGAAAAGCCTGGCTCATTCTGCAGTCTGTTTATTATTTTGTTGCGTCTGCATGCAGAGATGATACAGAATGTTCACCGAAAAATCTGCGCTGCCAGTGGTGAGAAACCGAAATGATTTTATTTATAGATTAAGCGTGAAAGACAAGGATCTGATTTTCGAAAATTTCGACAGCGCACCCTGGTGTTTAAATGGTCACTTCCATACGGTTCTCTGTTCCCTTCTTTTTCAACCTTCAGAAGCGGGCTATGAGCGAATTGAAATTGAAACACCCGACAGCGATTTTCTTCAGCTGGATCTTTATGAAATTCCGGGCAGCACTAAAATTGTTTTGCTTCTTCACGGGCTTGAAGGGCACTCCAGGCGTTACTATATCGCCCGGCTGGCGGCATACCTGAACCGGCGCGGCATCTCTGCAATAGCCATGAACTATCGCAGCTGCGGCGGAAAGATGAACCGAAACAGAAAATTTTATCACTCAGGTGAAACCGATGATCTGCATACCACTTTAAAATGGGTTCAGAATCGTTTTACCGGTCAATCCATTCACATGGCCGGATTTTCACTTGGGGCCAGCTCTATGCTGAACTACCTCAATAAGTACGGCACCCGTCATCCCGTAAATTCAGCGGCAGCCATCTCTACTCCCTTCGAACTGAAAAAAGGCTCCCTGAATCTTGAAAAAGGATTCAACCGGGTATACACCCGTCAATTCCTGACTACACTGATCCAAAAATTGAACCAGAAAAAAGAACGGTTCCCCGACCTGCCCGACTTCAACGGATCTACCCTGTATAATTTTGATGATCAGGTAACCGCACCTATACACGGTTTTGAAGATGCAGATGACTACTACGGATCCTGTTCGTCAGCTTTCTTTATGCACAGAATACAAACACCCCTTCTGGTCATCCACAGCAAGGAAGATCCTCTCTGCCCGTTTCGCTGGGTACCTCATAAAGAGATAGCCCGAAACAGCAAAGTAAATGCCTGTTTTACCAAAAAAGGCGGTCACGTTGGATTCTGGAGCCTGCCCCCCGGTTGGCTGAACCGTGTAATTACAGACTATTTTCTGGCATACTGAACGGTATCTCACTAAATCACTTTTTACCTTTAGGCAGTCTGTTCAGAAACAGAGACTACCAACAAAAATATACATACCCGATTAGATATTATGGTCATAATTATTGGATCCGGACCCATTGGGCTCGCCACTGCTATAGAACTAAAGAGAAAAGGAATCGAATCCCTTATTCTGGAGAGGGGTTGTCTGGTGAATTCTATCTACAATTATCCGGTAAATATGACCTTCTTTTCCACCTCAGACCGGCTTGAGATTGGTGATATCCCCTTTATATCCCACGGCCCCAAGCCTACCCGGAAAGAGGCCCTGGAATATTACCGCCGGGCCGCTGAACATTATGAGCTTGATATTAAACTCTATGAAGAGGTGACCGCTGTTGATGGCAGCGATGATAATTTTACCGTAACAACAACTAAGGGAAGCTATTCATGCAGTAAAATCGTGCTTGCAACCGGATTTTACGGCCAGGAGAACAGAATGAACGTTCCCGGCGAAGATCTGCCAAAGGTATTGCACTACTATGATGAACCTCACCGGTATGCATGGCAGAATGTGTTGGTGGTGGGGGGAGGAAACTCAGCAGTCGATGCGGCTCTTGAGACCTATCGCTGCGGAGCCCACGTATCGATTGTTGTGAAATACCCAGAGCTCAAACCGTCAGTTAAATATTGGGTAAAGCCTGATATCGAAAACAGGATACGTGAAGGGTCTGTAACGGGATACTTCAATTCGGAAGTCGTGGAAATCCGTGAAGATGAAGTGGACATCAGAACGCCTGAGGGTGATGTAACAATTGAAAATGATTTCGTTCTTGCAATGACAGGGTATCATCCGCACTTCGGCCTTATGAAGAAGCTTGGCATTGCACTCACCGATGATGAAAAAAAGATGCCCGTGTTTAACGAAGAAACCCTTGAAACAAACAGAAAAGGCTTATACGTTGCCGGGGTTGTTTGCGGTGGGATGGACACCAGCCGTTTGTTTATAGAAAATACAAGAGTGCATGCTCAGCACATAGCGGGCGATATTGAAAAGAAATTGAATGGCTGATTGCAGGGTGGGCGTGGTAAAAATAAAAAGAGGGCAAGCTACCCATATCACGCCGCTACGACCTGCTACCGCTGCTGCCTTCCGGCCCTGACGGAGTTCACAGGGAGCTGGCTGTATGGAACTTGCCCCGTGAATTAAGATAAGGTCTTTTTACGAAAAGGTAAACGGTTGATTATCCCAATCCGAAACGCCTCAAACGCCTGTTTGCCTGATTTTTTTACCCCTCAACAACTCCCTTCCACTGTTGTTCGGGCTCCTCCGTTAACATCTCCCTGCATTTATCAATGTAATACCTGGATGGATTCATCACCGGCCCTGCATTGAGGTGTGACTGCTCGAATGCTTCAACCTCCGTGAAGTATGTCATGGCCGTTTCAAAAGAGCGGGAGTAATAGAGCTGGAGTGCCTCCTCAAATTTTTCGATCAGTTTTGCTGTTTCCTCTCCGGCATTGCGGTCAAAACCTACAAGCTGATAAAGTGCCAGCGGTTCGCTTTTACCCTTCACCCGTACACGGCCAAGCTTTCTGAACACGAACTCACCGGTCTCAAGAGCTTCATCCCTGCTGCTCTGTGACACGATCGCATATACACCAAATATTTTACAGGCCGATTCACACCGTGCACCCACATTCACCTGGTCGCCCATAACGGTGTAGTTAAAACGACGTTCGGACCCCATATTCCCGACCAGCATTTTACCGGTATTAATGCCGAATCGTGTATTAAATCGTACCGTATTGCCCGACTGACCGTTTTTAGTCCATGTTGTCCCTGCAAGCAAAGCGGTTCTGCACGCATCGGCAGCATGGTTTTCTGTAGCAACGGGCGCACCGTAAAACGCCATAACCGCATCTCCTATGTATTTGTCGAGCGTACCGCTGCACTGGTTTATAATATTGGTCATATCGTCCAGATAGTTGTTCATCATCGAAACCAGCTCAATCGGATCCAGATTTTCGGAAATGGATGTAAAACTTTCAATGTCGCTGAATAAAACGGTGAGGTGCTCGAGGCTGCCTCCCAGCTTGTATTCGATTTCATCCGCAACCATTTTCTCAACGAGCTCAGGAGAAACGTAAGACGAAAACATGGATTTAATTTTCTTCTTTTCTCTTACCTCAAAGATCACGTTCTGCATCGTTGAACCCGTGTAACCGAGCAGAACTGCAAGATATACCGGCAGTACGGGCAGAAATGTGTTGAACTGAAGAAATGCAAAGAGCGCAATTACGCTCCACAATGTGCCAATCAATATGGCGGATATCAAACCACCCCAGCCGATGTAGATATAGGTGAGAAAAAATGAAATGACCAGTATAGCGAGGGCTATCATAAGATTCTGGAGCGTACTTAATTCACGCAGAAAATTATGGTCTAAAATCGATTGCAGTGCATTTGCATGAATCTCAACCCCTGCCATGGTCTTTTCACCGGATGAATTTGTAAATGGCACCTGATGAAAATCCTGTAGTTCGGGCATGGTTGCCCCAACCAGCACAACCTTGTCACGCAGAACATCCTGATGAAGGAGGCCATAGTCGGGATGGTCGAATTCATTTACTTCAAATGCCAGCATCTCCGTATTGGTCTCGAACTCCTCATCATCCACAATACTCTCCAGGCTTATATAATCAAAAGATCTGTAGCCTCCGTAGTAGTTCAGAAGCATTCTGCCCTCTTCCGTTTTTGCAAGCGTGCGATCTCCGATATGGTAATAGTTCCGTTCATTTTCATACCGGATCTCCTCACCCAACACAAGCGGCACCATCTGAAGTGCCAGTGAGTAATAGGATGTTCCCTGATGATTGGCCTGCAGCGGATAACTCCTGATTACCCCGTCAATGTCCCTCCGCATATCTACAAATCCTATATTCCAGGGCGTGGCCTCCATCAAAGCCTCCCGAGGAAAAACAGGCGAGATATTCTCAATGATATAGTTTCCAGCTCTCAGGTCAGCCTGCCTTCTGAAACCCCCGATAAATATCACATTGCCGGCTTCCTCAACGGCATCTGCAAACAGTTGATCATTTAGCGGATCGTACAGATCGGGCTGATCGAACATCACATCGAATGCGATTGCATGTACGCCTGCCTTATTTAGATTTTCTACAAGTTTGGCATACACGCTTGTGGGCCAGGGAAACTTATATGGAATCTCAGCATCCGCCTGCTGGCTGAGTTCAACAATCACAATATCACTGTGAGACAGGTCCTGCTCCCCACGCACCTGGAACAGAACATCGCGCATACTGAGGTCTCCCGACTGTATGGGCGGTGATAGAAAAAAGGCGAGCAGAATTGCCCCCGTAACCAGCAGCGTTAATATGGTGGAGCCGATATTTTTCAACGTCCCGGTACTGTGTGATAAATGGGTTTAACCGAATGGAGGTATCAGATCTAATTATACAACCATTTGCACTATTGCCAAAACCCCTAATTAAATCTTCCTTGATCCGCTTTTTTGTACTTTTTTAAAAAGATTACTCATTCACGGCTGGAATCAGCCCGGATATCTCCCTCAGTACAAGTTCCCCTGATTGATCGGATTCGAGTCTGTAGGCTTTGGGGGTGCCTGCTTCCGAAACCGGTTTGTAGGTTAAAGACAAATGCTGCATATCAGCAGCCGACAAATTACCATTTATAATTTCACCCGAACTGTTCGTGATTTGGGCATACATTCCTTTGCGGATTGTGGTCTGACTCCCCGAAGTGAGCGATTCTATCCGGATCTGGCCGTCCTCAACCCAATAAAATCCACTTTTTTCAATGCCTGCGTTGGCTGATTCTGCATTTATCAGACTTTCATTTACCATAACCCTGATAGTGAACTGGCTCTGTTTATTTGTATGGATAAGAAATTTACCGCGTAAAAGCTGAACGTCAATAACTTCATTTGCCTGTGCTGCCCTGAACCAGATCGATGAGTTGGGATGAAGCATCAGGTAAGAATCATCCGTTAGTGCAATCCGAACAAACTCCCTGTCTGCCGACAATACCGTATCTGCGTCTGAAACAATCTGAATAGACCGTTCTGACGGATTGTTAAACTGCACAAACGCCCGGGAAGACTGTGGGTAGAACAATACTGCACACGTTAAAAGTATGATGACACGCATAAAAAGAGTATGAGAGATATTTACTTGCCTGCCTGTGTAGAAAATAAATTCTTTGGGCGAATCTCATGAAATTCCAGGAACTGAAGCCTCATTCCAATCACTGATACACCGTAAACAAAAAAAAGTTCGTCAAAAATCAAGAATTTGTTCAAAACCGCTGTGGGTATGCACTACTCACCGGTTGCAGGGAACAAAATCAGTGGCGCCGGGTAAAATATACCTGCTCATGATCCAAATTGTCTCCGGTTTTGAGCCCGATTTTTCTGGGCAGAAAAGATGCGGCAGCATGGATTATTCAGGAAGGGCGGGCAAACTTACATTCAGAAAATTAACTGAAAATACTACAATCGCTTCAAACAAAAGATATGGACATTTAAAGAAGTGGAGCTACGGCCCCGAAGCCTCGGAGGAACCCGCGAAGCATTGCTTCGCAACATCAAAGCCATTGCATAGCATGAGTGCATCAATCTTCAGTACGAATTCCACAACACTGCAAGGTCAAACACTCTGTGAAGCTACGGCTCTGGGTCTGAGCATCCGGGTTGCCATATTTAGAGTGGAGCTACGGCCCCGAAGCCTCGGGGGAACCCGCGAAGCATTGCTTCGCAACATCAAAGCCATTGCATAGCATGAATGCATCAATCTTCAGTACGAATTCCACAACACTGCAAGGTCAAACACTCTGTGAAGCTACGGCTCTGGACCTGAGCGTCTGGGTTGCCAAATTTAGAGTGGAGCTACGGCCCCGAAGCCTCGGGGGAACCCGCGAAGCATTGCTTCGCAACATCAAAGCCATTGCATAGCATGAGTGCATCAATCTTCAGTACGAATTCCACAACACTGCAAGGTCAAACACTCTGTGAAGCTACGGCTCTGGGCCTGATCGTCCGGGTTGCCAAATTTAGAGTGGAGCTACGGCCCCGAAGCCTCGGGGGAACCCCGGACACGATCGTCCGGGTTGCCAAATTTAGAGTGGAGCTACGGGGATTCGAACCCCGGACCTTCGCGCTGCCAGCGCGACGCTCTAGCCAGCTGAGCTATAGCCCCTTTTTTAAGGTCAAATAATATATGATGATTATAAATCATATGTCAAAAAAACCTTTTGTTTGGTATTATTGGTTGTGTATTTTTACAAAGGAAAAACTCTCTAACTTTTCAACCTACAACATCATACTAACCGTACAGGAGCCAAAAACATGTTAAAATCTTACAAATATCTGATCATGGGCTTACTTGCTTCAGCTCTCGTTATGCAGTCATGCGGAAGCAGTGAACCCGAGGGTGATCCCGATCCCCTTACCCTGGAGTATCTGATGAGTCTCACAGATGAAGAACTCATGCAGCGCGACAGCGACGGTGACGGGCTCAATGATTATGACGAAATTTATGTATACGAAACCAGTCCTTTATCACCCGACAGTGATGATGATGGCCTCAATGATTACGATGAAGTAATGACTCATGGTACCGATCCGCTAACTGCCGACTCAGACGATGATGGCCTGTCAGACGGCGATGAGGTGAATGTTTATAACACAGACCCTCTGGACACCGATACTGATGGTGATGGCCTAAACGACTACGATGAAGTAATGCAGTACGAAACGGATCCGCTGGATGCCGATACTGACGGTGATGGCCTTACCGACTTCGAAGAGGCAATGGAATACAACTCAGACCCGCTTCAGCCCGACTCTGACGGCGATGGATTCTCAGATGGACAGGAAGTGGAAATGGGAACAGATCTTCTCGATTCCAATAATCCACCTTTCATCAGCGAATTGAACACCATCAATTTTGACTTCGATCGTTCCAATATCCGTGACATGGACGCACAGCTTCTCGCAGAAAACGTAGAGATGCTGAGCAACGCAGATGCATTCCGCGTACGTGTTGATGCTTACACGGATCATGTGGGCGGTGACCAGTACAACCTGCGTCTCAGCCTCAGA
Organism: Rhodohalobacter mucosus; assembly: GCF_003150675.1. Lineage (NCBI taxonomy): Bacteria > Pseudomonadati > Balneolota > Balneolia > Balneolales > Balneolaceae > Rhodohalobacter > Rhodohalobacter mucosus. Next base: position 58,146 of record NZ_QGGB01000002.1, read on the forward strand.
AGAGCGAACTCCGTCGTTGATTTCTACAAAGACAACGGTATTGCTGAAGACAGAATTGAATTCAGGGGTCTCGGAAAAGCTCCGGTACCGTGTGCCGAAGCCGAAAAAGATGAAGACACTCCCGGCTGTGAGAAAAACAGACGTGCAGAGTCTATTCCTCTGAATCCATACCCTTTTACTCCAAGAAACTAAATTAACTGTTTCCCGGAGTTTTTGATCGCTTATCGTACAAAGGCGGGCTTTATAAGTCCGCCTTTTTTATTTCATCTTTTCTCTCAATCAGGTCGTGAAACCTGCTTGCTATATACCCTTCCAAAAAAATAATTGCCTTCTAAAAGTACCTGGGTACAGACACTCCGATAAAATACCCTCTGTCATCAAGTCTCTTTGCAATATCAATTCTCAAAATCCCGAACACGCTGTTCAGGCTAAGCCCTGCTTCTGTATGTGTACCCTCCGAATTCAGAATTCCCGGCAAACCATTGCTCCCCCCACCAGCCGAACCCGCACCGCCAAAAAGGATAATACCCCATCCCCTATCAACCAACGGCCACAAGCCAAGAAGCTCAAAGGGAATCGTCCTGAAGTTGTGCTCTGCAGTCACGAACCAATATTCGGATCCTTCATAGGGCAGCCCGTTCCTTGTGCGCAATGAACCAAATGGGGTGAAGCGGGCCAATGATCCATCGATCGCCCCATGCCGCTGCACGGGCATTCCGGAAGTTGCAGTGCCGCCTGTGAAAAAGATATGCAGCTGGTTTGCGAATAGTCTTCTCCTGTAAAATGTTGGAATACTCAGTTCACCTGAAGCCTGAACCTTCAGATAGCTGAAATCACTGCCCAGTGACGGGCCGCTCCACTCTCCCCTGATTTCAAAACCGTTGGTACCGGAAAAGCCTAATGTGCCGGACTCATGATTTATGTTGATCTCCGCGTAAAAAGAGTTAAGCAGCCCTTCTTCGACCGGTAAATTGGGCCGGCGTGTTTTATGAAAACCGAACAAGCTGTAGTCGAGCACATCCCCGCTGATTGAACGGTGTCTTTCATGCGTGCCTCCAATCGAAATGCGGGTGTAAGGAAGCAGCTGCCGGGCCCTGATTTCGGCTGACAGTTTTTCATTGCGGAAATAGTCAAAATAATCCTCTGCTCCGGATATTGTGGCTATGCTGTTCATAATCGGCGGATAGATCTGTGATCTGTAGCGGGTATCTGTTGCGTTCATATAGAGAAACTCCAGGGATAGTACCGCTTCATTTCCCTGCCACAGCCGCTGCCGTACTCCGGCTGAAACATCCCACATTTCACTGAAAAAACTGTATCCAGCACTCAGTTCTGCTCTTTGATTTATCGCTTCGAAAGTATGACGATATCCAAGACCGGCATGGAAACCGTCAACTCGATTAAAGCGGGCTTTGATTGTGAAGCCATCCGGAACCATCGCACCCAATCCTGATAAGAATCCGTTTCCGCCGCCATTTCCTTGCTCATCTTCATCAATCATTCGGGCAAGAAATCCTTCTGGACGAAATGCTTCTTCAAGAGTCTGTGTGCTGTCAATGGTTTCGTACGCAATTTGCTCTTCTTCCGTAAGGGGAATCTGAACCATTTCAGTTAACAGCTTAAGTGAATCGGTTGCGGATGTATCGGCCCTTACAAAGTCACTTTCAACAGCAAATACAGAATCCGGCATTGCCGTATTCACCTCATAACCCGACAGCCTCGATAGCTGCCGAAATTGAATGGATGGAAACTGAAGGCCAACTATCCCCACTCGTATCACCCCCTCAATGCGAACATCCACGGGCAGCCAAAAGTCCTTTCCGTAGTTGCTGAACTGCTGCATGTAGGAAAGCTGAAAATCCTGAACCGGCGGCGGAAACGTGACCACCCTGTTGGGACGGAGCTCTACTTCGAGGAGTGCAAAATCACCCCCATGCACAAAAGCAACACCTTCAAACAGAGGCTGCCTCTCTCTTTTTGGAATCACTTCAATTTTATACACCGGAACATCATCCATTACGGTGGTTTCGATCAGTGAATACCTATAGTACCTTAGAGCGTCAGGATGGGTAATCCCCACCATGTTGAATCCTGCAATTTCAATATCGTCATCGTAAAAGTTGGGTAGATAGCGTACCCCTGAAAAATTCTGGTCTGCGCTCAGATTGGATGTCTGCCGTACCTCTTGCTGAATTTCACGGATACCCCGTTCACGATCCCAATAAAGAACCGAACGGCTTTCAGACACAGATGCTATCGACGTATCATTGCTCAGAACCTGGCGTGTATAGGCATCCACGCTGTAATTCTGCAGATTCTTCCTCCAGATTTGCTTTCTGGCAATAACCGTCTCCATGATCGACAAGCCGGGGTCCCTGTCGGTAACCACAATCTCCTCCATCTCCGTAACAGCTCTTTCGAGCATGATTTGCAGTGGGAAAACAGTCTTATCCGTGATGCGTATACGTGTAGTCCTGTACCCTATATAGCGTACCTGCAAGGTAACGGGCAGTGTATCTGCCTCAATACTGAACTCACCCTCAGGATTGGAGATGGTTCCCCTGTACGTTCCGTCAATCAATATGGTAGCAGACGGCAGAGATTCACCGGTTTCTGAATCATATACGGCTCCGGATATCAAAACCGTGGACTGCTGTGAAGAAACATCAGACCAAAAAAACAAATAAAACAGAAGTAGCAGGGATACCCGTCGCATGCAAATCCTTAGTAAAATGGTGTTTTGGCAATGCTACGAAATACACTCCCTATTCGTTTCACAATTTCTTTGTCTTACGTCGGATTGGTACCCTTTAAAAATTTATTTTAGCCGTAAATGAAGGCTGGAAACCCAGGTCGTAGATATCGGCCTGAACCGGTCGCAGCTGTGTTCTTCCCGCCTCCGTTGTTACCACAGGCACCCATTCTCTGTACCAGGGATTATTTCTGCCGGTAAGGTTATACATATTCGCTCTTAATACCACTCCAGCACCCGACAATTCAGCGCTGTAGCTAATGGACAGGTCCGTTCTGATATAGTCGCCAAGCCGTTCCGGTGTATCCTCAAAAAGTGTAAGCCTGTCCGGTGCACCGCTCAGATATGTCCAGCTCAGGTGCAGGTCGAGCCCTGCTGCTGGCGTAAACTGAAAAAGAGTTTTGAATTGGTGTGTGCGGTCCCATTCCGTATAAAACCACTCGCCACTATTCAGCCGTTCGTTTCTCATTTGTGAAACGGACCAGGTGTACGACTGTGTGAACGCTGCTTTTCCAAATCGCTGACTGAATAATAGTTCCAATCCGCTTGCATATCCGTCGTTATCGCTGAACCAGGGCTGATTTTCAAACGATGTGTCCAGGTTCTGAATATTAATTTCGTGATACCTGATATTTTGCTGCCACTTGAAATATGCTTCTGCCTGAAACTTTGCACCACTCCACATGTCAACATAAACTCCTCCCGACAACAGGTCACTCAGGGTTGGAGGCTGTTCGGGAACAGCTGTAATCCATATGTCTGCCGCAGATAAATTATAAATGGAAAGTTTATAGAGGTACTGGTAGTTGCGGCTAAATCCGACTGCCGCCGAAATGCGGTTATTCCGAAATAGCGATAGCTTAACCCGGGGTGACAGATTCAGGTAGTCACCGTCACTGTAATATTGTACCCTTACTCCTCCCTGAATAGTGTGTGATTTTGATTCATCGGTTGTAAGGTCAACGTAAACTTCGGGCATGAAAGGGCCGGAGCCCTGAAAGAAATCCTGACGGCCCAGTGAGTTTTCCAGATAAGCTGAATCAAAAAAGTTCAATGATACTCCGCCTGTAAACATTCCGGAATTGAATTCACCGGATACATAGACATGATTGAGCTCACTTTCATTTTCAAAATTATCCACAAACAAGAGTTGCTGGCCTTCGTTCAGCGAAGGACGCTGATACACAAAGTCTTCTTTCAGCATCTCCGTATAGTAGTAGCTGTATCCTCCCTGAAAATGTAAAAACGAGTTGTTGAACCCCGTGTTTCGGTAATTTGAAATGTTGAACGACCGGTTACCCCAGGTGTTTTTAGTGAGAAACTCGCTCAGATCAAAGCGATTTCCCGGACTGTTGAACCCGGTTCTAACCAGACGCTCCGTTTGCTGTGAAGTACGGTCTCCGCCTGCATATCCGCTTAAAGCCCAGCGGCTGCCTTCAGAATTTTCAATAAATACCTTCCCGTGGAAATCAAAAAACTGTGCCGAAGAATCAAGGGGACGACTGATTCTATCTTCCAGTCTGTCAATATCGTCCGACAAAGAGGAAGGGCGGTCTGTATCAAGGCCCCACGCTATCATGTCGTCAAGTCCAAAGATATTCACCTGATCAATAATAGAGTGTCGCGCAGCAATCATAAAGCTTGATTGCCCCCTTCGGATCGGCCCTTCCAAACTCCCTTTTACTACCGTACTGCTTAATCCAAGGCCTCCACCGTAAGAGTGAAGCGAACCTGACTTTGTAACCAGCGATAACACACCTCCGGGCGGTGCATGGTATTTGGCAGGTGCAACATCATAATAAAAGTTACCCGTGCGGATGATGTCGGAGTTGAAGCTGTCTATCAAACCAAAGAGATGAGATCGGTTGTAGATTACCGAACCGTCAAGCAGCACATTCAGCGCGTCCGAATTACTGCCCCTGATATGCGCCCCATCGGAGAGAGATGTACCGCTGTTCACGGACGGGAGAACCGACAGCATTCTAACCGCATTCGCCTCTCCCGCAGCACTGAATGAACCCGCTTCAAGCATCCCTCTGTAGACGGATCCGTCACTCTTGCCGCTTCCGGAACCCGTTACAACTATTTCAGAGATTTCGTAGGCTGAAGGCGAAAGACGGATGTGAATTTGCCCGGTGCTGTCAATTGAATTACGATTCATATTCAGCTCATACGAATCGTATCCGATATACGAAACGCGGACTGTAAACTCTTCTTCCCCTTCAGGAACAGGAATGCGGTATCTGCCGTGCTGATCCGACTGAGTTATGCTCTGCGTTCCTGAATTTGAAATCAGGGCAACCGTAGCGAAAGGAAGCTGTTCACCCGACAGTTTATCGATAATTTCGCCTGATATTGCTGAAACCGATACAGGGTTGCGTTGTGATGCATAAATAATAACCTGTTTTCGGCTGGAGTCTATTTTAGCGCTCAGATCCCACTTCTCAAGCTCATCCAAAAGTTCAGACTGCCAATTCTCGGAATATGTGAGGTACCCGGTCTTATTGGCAACCAATGCATCTTTATATAAAAACCGGTATCCCGTTTGCTGTTCAAGGTGTTGTAAAATCTCATGAAGCGGATCATTTCCGCTGTCAGGTGCTTGCGAGCCACCCATAAATAGCATTATGAAGCCTAAAATATACGCCATTTCGATTGCTGATTATGGATTTGCCCTGAAACGATATCTGTTTTCCGAGATACGTTCGAATTCTCCCCCAAGGGTAAGCTCCAGATCATCCAGCACCTGGTTGAGATCATCCAGCTGAATTGAACCACTGAGGCTTTCAGATGCTGCAGTGTCCGGTATCACGAGCTCAACATCATAATGGTGGCTCAGCTCCTCGGCTATGTCGCTCAATGTTCGTTCATCAAGATTAATCACGTTGTTTATCCAGCCTGTGAATGTTTCGGGGTTGCCTGATATAGGTGTCGCAGGCCCGCCGGGTTCTAAAACAGAGTATTCACCGGGATCGAGTGTAACCGATTCGCCGGTCCCGGAATCTGAAAACCGAACACGCCCCTCTTCCAGAAATACCCTTACATCACTGCTCCAGGTACTTACCGTAAACCTTGTTCCCAGCACATCTACCCTTCCTTCTTCAGCTACTACCGAAAATGTTCTGCTTGCATCACTTGTAACGTCAAAATAAGCTTCTCCGTCAATTCGATAAGTAACCTGTGCATCCGTTGATTCCTCGGTTTTTAATCTTGAATGCGGCCGCAGGGTAACCACAGATCCATCATCCAGAACCACGCGGGTTTGGTTCGCACCGCTTGTTGCAAGAAACTCCGGTTCAGAATCGGGAAGCGAGAGATAGAGCAGCGATATGAGCAGTGCAACGAGAAATGCGGCGGCTATTTTCAGATACGGACTGCGAATTGTAAAAAGAGTTGCCGTTGTGCCGGATTGCTTTGTATCGGTTTCGATCTGATTTTCTATCGAATCCCACAAATCTGAATCAGCTTTGGCTTCGTGTCGCAGCTGTATTGTACTCTTGTATGTTTCCAGTGCATTAAACAACGAAACCTGGTCAGAGCTTACCGGCTCTCCAGACTCAATCAGCCGGTTTAATGAACGTGCCAGGCTAATGTCTTCAGGTTCAGGTTGATATGTGTCGTTGTTTGCCATGTGTCTGGAAATTTAAGAAGGACAGTTCACCGTCAGATGAACTGTCCACTCTGTGTTCTCTCTGGGGTTTTATTGATTTACTTCACCACTTCGGAGACCCAGCCGCAGAACTTTTTGGATTCTGTCGAATCGGAGAAGCGCTGTTCCGTCGCCTGTCATCTCGATGGTGCCTGAAATGGTTTTCTCCCTGCTCTGACCGTTTGAGGATCCCTGCAGCTCAACCGTATAGGTTATCAGTCCTGTAACTCCCTCTTCGAGTGTTCCATTGGTCTGAACAACTTCCTTGTCGAGCTGAACATCGATCAGATTGAGGCGTACCTTATACGAACGTTCTGCCGTTCCATCGGCCTCCCGAAGCTGCACGGTCATCTCACCTTCGCCGTCATGGCTTCCATCCATGCTCAGTATAGGGCTCTCAGAGTAGAGTCCGCTTGTAAAAAGTGTATCAACACGGCTGAAACTAGAGCTTTTACGTGCAGATTCTACCGATCCGCTTTTCATTCCTTTAAAGTCGATTGTTTCAATCAAATCCTGATCCCTGCGCGGAAACTCCAGAAATTCACCATCTGGATCGGTAAAGATGTACTTATTCAGTACTGAGAGGGATTTGCTTACAAAGGGTCCCTCAAATGATCTTCTGAAGGAAATGATGTGCTCTCCCGTTTCAGGGTTGTATTCGGCACTCCACTCGCTTTCACTGCTGCGGTTTACACTGTTTTCGGACAGAAGTGCGCCGCCTGTTTCACTTACCTGGCCATAACTGATGCCGTCCTGGCTTACGGTGGAAAATGCGTCGTACATTGTTGACATCAATCCGCCTCTCTCTCCCGAAAGGGATTCGCCGACAATTTCTCCTGTCAATTCTATTTCCTCTTCAGTAAGCTCCTGGTCAACAGGATTTACCGTATTACACCCTGCAAAAAGGGCAAGCGCTGCTGCTGTAGCAATAATGATATAAATGTTAGTAGTTTTCATTGTTCTTCTCTTTTGTTATTGGTTGGTTGTACGGCTTATACACAAGAAGCCGGCTTACCCCCTAACGATTTCACGAAAAATTTTTTAAAGCCTTCCTGAGGTCCTTTAAAGCAAGTGCCATATGGTTTTCAACCGTCTTTACGGAAACCTCCATTGCCTCGGCTGTTTCCTTGTGTGTAAATCCCTGGAGATAACAGAATTCAAAAACGCTTCGCCTTCTCTCAGGCATTTCGGACAGCACAGTATGCATTTGTCGAATGGCTTCACTTTGAATCGCCTTTTCTTCGGGATTTACGCCTTCGGACGGCAGTTCATAAGCATATTCGGGCTCTGTATCCTTGCGATCCCTGAAATGGTTAAGCATCCGGTTGTATGCGGTGGTAAAAAGATAGGATCTCAATGATTTTTTAGGGTCAATCTGTTTTCTTTTTTCCCAAATTATTAAAAAAGCCTGCTGGATCAGGTCTTCAGCAGTACCGCGATCCAGACCCTTAGATAGCAGAAACGAGAATAGCGCAGACTGATTTTTGTCGTAGAACTCTTTAAACGCCTTCTTATCACCTGTGCGTATACGCTCAAAGAGACGAATGGTGTCATCATCCGGTTGAACAGACAGGGCCAGAAAGAACAGGATTTCGGTTATCATACCGTAATGAACCAGGTTGGAAGGGAGGGTACGCTCAAAGTAAGGAAAGTGCCATATTTTTAAAAAGACCCTGTCATATTCAAGGTTTGAGCAGGCTTATACCCGGAGAATAACCGATTCGGATATTCCTCTTGTCAATCCAGGACAACAGCCGGTTCAAGCGGCTTAACAACCACTTCGTCATCAGGCTCAAAAAGGATTCTGTTATCCGTATGTACGATATACCGCTCGCCTGAACACTCCACGTAGTATGTTATGTCGTGGCCTTTGAATTCTCTACCCACAATAACACCTTTGCTGCAGCCCTCAGCGGCACCGTTGGGTTTCTCGATAGTAAGGTGCTCCGGCCTGATAGAACAAACAACGGGCCCGTTTGCCCTGCAGTTCAGACGCAGGGACCCCAGTTTGGTATCAATCATGTCTGAGTTTTCAACATCGGCTTCAAAAAGATTGGTACGGCCCAGAAACTGTGCCACAAACTTTGTTTTGGGTTTGTAATAAACCTCTTCAGGCGTGCCGATCTGCTCAATTTTTCCATCATTCATAACGGCAATGCGGTCGGCAAAGGAGAGAGCCTCCTCCTGGTCGTGGGTAACCAGTATCGCGCTCATTCCGGCTCTTTTAAGTATGGAGCGTACTTCCTTTCGCGTGGTATCCCTGAGCATTGCATCCAGGTTTGAAAAAGGTTCATCAAGTAAAACCAGCTTGGGTTCAGGTGCGATAGCGCGTGCCAGTGCTACCCGCTGCTGCTGGCCGCCTGACAGTTCTGCGGGATTCCTGTCTTTATAATCCCCCATACCGGTTCTGCAGAGTACTTCTTCCGCAAAGACTCTTCTCTTGAATTTTGGCAGGTCTGTTAAGCCGAATGCAACATTATCAAGTGCCGACATATGCGGAAACAGGGCATAATCCTGAAAAACAAAGCCTATACCTCGTTTTTGTGGTGCAACCTGTGTGTTTTCTGACGACAACGTTATTCCATCCAGTTTTACCTCACCCCTGTCAAGCCTTTCAAAACCTGAAATCATCCTCAGTGTTGTGGTTTTACCGCATCCGCTCGGACCTAACAGAGCAAATATTTCATTCTCATGTACGGAAAAAGAGACTCCTTTTACAACAGGCACACCCTTTTCAAATGATTTCTCAATATTTCGGACTTCAAGCAGCATGGATGGAGGGTAATTCTATAAAATCAACCTTATTTATATTCAGTCTATTTAAATTAAGTAATTTTTATGATCCTATAAAGAGATCAGTCAGTTATCTTTACAAGATGTTGTTAAATAAGTTGGAAACAATTATGTTTTTAAGATCATAATCATCTGCAAGGCACCCGTCAATTAAATTAAAATACAATGAAAACTGCGTTAGCGTATGTTTTAACCGCCACTTTTGCCATTCTCAGCCTGTATGGCTGCGGACCCAGTGATGAAGAGCTTCGTGAACAGGAAAGAGCCAGACAGCAGGCTGTACAAGACTCCCTGCAATTGGTATATCAGGCTCAAATGGAGGAGATGAGACAGGACAGCATTGAGCAGGCACGGCAGGACAGCATTGCTGAAGCCGAAGCCAGGCCGAGGTTCGAACACTCCGAAACAGGCACCTTTGCCGTACAGGTACAGTCCTGGAGATCCAGGGATAAAGCAGAATCACAGGTCGCTTTATGGCGTGAACGAGGGTTTGAAAATGCGTTTGTCACCGAATACGGCGATCCCGACACAGGGAATGTTTGGTATCGCGTGCGCCTGGGACGATTTGAAACCGAAGAGATGGCTGAAAATGTACGCACTGTAATCAGGGAAGAGCATCAGGCCGACTCATGGATCTCACGCGTAGGCTGAGATGTTCAGCAGAGTCGTGCTAATCCAATCACAATATTGCCAGAAAGTAAAAAGAGCTCCATTGATGGAGCTCTTTTTTTTGGGTTGATGTTATTAGAACCTGAGATTGATGCCAAAGGCAACCCTGCCCACATTGTCATAATTTACGTCCTCAGCACCGCTCAGGTTTGATATCCGGTATTCGATAAATGGATTAATAAGAGGGAGAAGAGTGAGCTCAAGTCCCCCAAAACCATTTACGTAAAAATTGCTCTCGTCAAAACTGGAAGCTGCATTATCGGTGTCAAAATCAAACTGCTCTGAGCCAATCCCAAGCCCTACATAGGGCTTCAGCATTGCAATATTTACACCTGCCGTTACGGCTGTTCCGTAGTCATAAGCCTGGATATCACCGGAAAATGTCTGATTATCCGCTGTTATCGAACTCTCATCATTAAAAAAACTGAAATGCGCTCTCAGATTGAGATCAATAAGGGGAATAGAGTTTAAAAAACTTTTCTCCACCCGCACTCCGAATCCATTTTCAGGGACTTCATTTCTGACTTCGTAGCTTGCCCCTAAACTCCACTGAGCCGAGGCTGTATCGGTTACCGATACCATCAAACCAAGCAGGAATATTCCGTAGAGATATTTCTTCATAATTCGTAACTGTTAATTTAGATTTTGAATGTACACACTGTTAATTAAACAGGTGTGCAAACAATAGTACAAAAAAAGCTTGAAAGTAACGATTTGCATTTTTTTAGGTCTGCGCAACAAAAAAATGAACTTTTTTATGTACAAATAAGATTTGCCGTAACTGCTTTCTGCTCATAAACATGCACTTTATTAGAATAGTTGTGGTTTTACATTCATTTTTACTAATATTAAATGCGCTCAAGTAGCGTCTCTCTTGATGAATAGTCAGGGCATCACACCGGATACGTGTGATGCCTTATTCCTTCCTGAAACTACTCGTCTATATTTTCGTATTCACTGTTTGCTCTGCCCTGTCTATCTTCTATATTTGAAGACTCAAACATATCATAAACAGCTACCGAGCGATGAAAAACTTTAAAATAAGCCACCGTACAACATCCGGCTACGACATTCTGGAACTGGAGGGAGAACTGGATGCTCATACAGCTTCACAACTTGAAGATGCTCTTCGCCAGCTCATTAATGAGGATAAGGCAAATATTATCGTAAACTGCAGAGAACTTGACTATATCGCCAGTGCAGGTCTTGGAGTATTTATGGCCTATATAGAGGATGTAAGAGGTACCGGCGGCGATATTAAACTCACCAACATGAATGAGAAAGTGTACAGCGTATTTGATCTGCTGGGATTTCCAACACTGTATGATATTCTTGAAGATGAGCGCGATGCGATAGAAAAATTTTCTTCTGAGGCATAGACATAATTCAATCATCTTGAAAAAGACTGCTACATACCATATTACGGTTGGCGCCTCAACCAGAAACTTGTCTGTTGTGCGCGAATTCGTAACAGAACATACCAAAGCAGAAGGTTTTTCTGACACGGTTGTGAGTGATGTGTGTCTTGCTGTTGATGAAGCCTATACCAACATTATCAAACACGCCTATAAATTTGACCCCACCAAGAAAGTTGAGGTCGACCTGGAGTTTGACCCTGAAAAAGTTTGTGTTTGCCTTACCGATACCGGAAAAAGCTTTGACAAATCGAGCTATACTGTACCGGATATCCCAAAACAGATCAAGAATAAGAAAAGAGGAGGAATGGGGGTCTTTTTAATTCAGAAACTGATGGACCGCGTGGATTACAAAACGCGCGATAGTGAGAATGAAATAAAAATGTACAAAAAAAGAGAAACTGAATCGTGAGTAAACTGCCCGTAAAGGATGAGTTGCAAAGCCGTTTTGAAATGAAAACGGTTCTTGATACCAGCCGGATGCTTATAGAGTCGAAAAGCAGTGATTTTGTACTGAGTAATTTGCTTCTCATTATCATGGGCAAGCTCTTAACCACCCGCGCTGCGGTCTTGCTTTACGATCCGGTTAAAGACCAGTACAGAATTGAAAAATCCAAGGGTATTCACCCCCCCGAGCACATTGACATCAATCTGAATCCTGATCAGAAAGAGTGTTCCCTTCTCTACTATAAAGATCACCGGGATGAACTACCCGCACTTGCAGAAAATATGGAAGGAGCGGTCTTCTTTCCCCTTCGTACAAGCAATCATCATATTGGCTTTTTGTACCTGGGTGGCAAACCCGGCAACCAGCCCTATACAGGTAGGGAGCTGGAGTTTGTTGAAAGCCTGTGTATTATTTCATCTGTGGCTATTGCCAATACACAGCTTTTTGAAGAACTGCGGAGAACAAACCGAAAACTCGATCAGAGAATTCATGAACTGAACACACTGTTCGATCTTTCCAAGGAATTCAACCTGCTTACTGACAGAAACAAGATCACCAATATCTTCAAATTTGCCCTGCTGGGTCAGCTTTTTGTCAGAACTTTCTTCCTTATCTACAAAACACCGGATAAAATAGCCGTGCTGGGCCTGAGCGGACTAAAGAAAACACCGGAAAGGGATGAGTTTGAATCCATTTTTAATGAGTGCCCCACGGATATTTTTGTGCCTGACGAAACCTTTCTGGATGAACATCCCATGATCCGGGACAACCAGATCGCCAACCTGATTGGAATAACCATACAGGGTGAAAAGGTTGCGGTAATCGGAATCGGTAAACGGGTGAACGGTGAGCCTTTCGCTGAAACAGATTTTAATTTCCTGAAATCGCTTGCCAATCTGGCTATTGTCTCCATTCAGAAAACATATCTCCTTGAAGAACGAATCGACAAAGAGAGAATGGAAGAGGAACTCTCCATTGCCAAGTCTATCCAGCGCGGGCTGCTTCCCGACCCGATTCCGGAAATCAGCGGTGTTGACCTTGCCGCCCGCAATACCTCGTCAAGAGAAGTGGGCGGCGACTACTACGACGTGGCAACCACACCCGACGGCAACACGATAATTGCTATTGCCGATGTAACGGGCAAGGGGGTGCCGGCTGCCCTTTTAATGGCAAATCTGCAGTCCATGCTTCATGTGCTTTTGCCCGTTGATATTTCACTGGCAGAAGCCACTGAGCGAATCAACAATTTGATTCACAGAAATACCCCCAGTGATAAATTCATTACTTTTTTCTGGGGCAAGTATATTCATGAGAAAAATATTTTCAGCTATGTAAACGCGGGCCACAACCCGCCCCTGCTGCTCAGACGAGACTCCGATGAGTTTGAAGAGCTGAGTGATGGAGGCCTGCTTTTAGGCGCAATGGAAACAATGATGCCCTACGATCAGGTTGAGGTGTCTCTTGAGGAAGGGGATTTGATCGTTTGTTATACTGACGGTGTCAACGAGGCTATGAACCCGGCGCAGGATGAAGAGTATGGCGAAGAACGGCTAATGAGCTGCATCAGGGAAAATCGGGATTATCCATCCGAAGAGATCCTGAATCGCATTGAGATGGATGTTAAAGAGTTTTCCAATGACATCCTTTTTGATGATCTGACGCTTGTGATCATCAAATTACGGTAGTCTCGACATGCTTGTGCCGAAAACTCCTGATATGCCGCTCTGCTGCCGGTTTTCGGCAAGTGCGATCACAGCTTCATACGTTCTGTAGCGGTTCATGATCTCCTTTACGTATTGAACCGGTTCAATTCCGCGGGCAAAACCGAATCGCGCATTCTGATAGTATCTTCTCTGCATCAGTTTCAGCAGCGCATCTGCCACATTTTCCCATTCATTGGGATTTTTGTTCTGGTCGATAGCCAGCCTTCTGGCATCTGCCATATGACCAAGCCCCACATTATATGTTGCCAGCGCCATGGCGATCATATTGGTACTGTCCATATATGAGTAGTGCATCATGTGCTCTTTCAGGATTCTGGCCCCCTCACGGATATTGACCATCGGATCGTAAAGCCGATCGTACTCCACTTCTACAAATCTTGGCATGACCTGCATAAGGCCCACGGCGCCGGCCCAGCTCTTACTTTCCGGATTAAAACTCGACTCCTGTGCAATCATGGCAGTTAACAAAAGCCAGTCGAGTTCCATGGAATCTGCAACTGCTTTTACCATATCATCATACGGTGAAATAATTCCAAGACTCTGGAACTGCCAGTCGGGATTATAATATTCTGCCACCTGTCGGCTTTCACCGAAGTATTTTTTTCTGAGTACATTTAAAAACGTAGATCGGCGCGGACGCTCCCGGTCTTCCGTAAACCTGAAATGCTTGTAGAGAAACCGATTCATTCTGGATTCAAGATCGGGTGCATTTTTTCTGATTGCCCATGCTATTGTATCGTTTCTGGAGATTACCGGTCCTGCAAAAAGACCCTCCATATAGCGATTGGTTGCATCGAACATATTGTCATCCGCCACAGTTGCCAGGTACTCACCCTCGGCCACCTGAACCAGGGTTGTTTCGGTGTCCATCACGTCCGGAATCAGATCAATCTCAATGTCGAGGCCTCTTTCTTCAATAATCCGTGTGAGTGTAGAGTAGTAGGAGCTGTTCCGGCGTACAGAAACGGGTATTCCCGAACCGGACAGCTCTTCAAGCGTTCCGGGATAAGCCTGTACGGAGGATGAGAAAACAAGCAGCTGATCAACCAGGTTATAGGGCCGTGTAAAGTTGACCCATTCTCTTCTCTCAGGCGTAATTGTATAGTTGGCGGCAATTACATCGCCTTCACCGCTGTTTAGCAGATCATATGGATTTTCATCATCTCCAATAATGACCACTTCAAGTGCAAGATCATTTTCACGGGCGAACTCCTTTACAAGCTCGTACTCGAATCCCACTTCAATACCCTGGTTCAGAAAATAGGTATTTGATGAATAGTGGGTAATCATCCGCAGCACGCCGCTTCGGCTGATTTCAGCAAAATCGCGCTGAACGGGCTCTGTTACGGAGAGTAATTTCTGATCGGCTTCGGCTACGGTCTCGGTTTCCTGGTCGGCCACAGTACAGCCGCTAATCAATAAGGCTGAAAAAATAAGCGGCAGCGTAAATCCCGTTCTCTTCTCTTTTATTTTTTTTCTGTCAAGAATCATGTATTACAGGTTCGTTCCTGTTGTAATAGTCTGCCCTTCGCAGATGGTTTGTATACACCTTCCGCAAACCCCGGCAACATATTTGTCATTGATCCTGCTACGATATAACACGTCGTGAACAGTTTTCGTTTTATGCGAAGATGAGGCTCATCGCACATCAATGATCTGTTTTTTTGCTAAATCTTTATTTGGTCTCTGTGCTTAATTTCACTCTGGCGATAAATTAGGACAAATGTCTCAGAGCGACAACATTTGTTGAGATATTATAATATTATGAAATAGCTTATGTAAATGATATTACTTCACTAACACTTATTTTACACTCTATCTGCGATTGCGGACAAGACGCCGGGTCCATGTAAGTGCCACACCCAAAACAACAACAACCATTGCGCCAATGGAGAGTATTGAGGGAACTTCACTGAATATGAGATAGGCAGCTCCCGCCGCCACCACGGCTTCAGAAAGTACCAGGGTGGAAAGAAGTGTCGGTGAGATGTATTTGACAGCATAATTCATCGCACCATGTCCCAGAATGGTTGGTCCTGCAGCAAGGGCTATCCCCACCCATACGGCAGTCAGTGTTATTTTCGGCACTCCCGCCGTACTGACTATGCTGAGAACGGCACAGGTAATCGTTGCGTAGAGATAGACAAAAAACACGTAGTCTATCCATTCGGTGTGCTGTCTGATTTTACGGCCCAGCAGAAAATAACAGACAAACACAATGGCCGCAGTTATTGCCATACCGTTTCCCAGCAACGCCTGGGGAAACTGCTCCATCTGGGAATCGTCTGCCAGCCCCAAAAGAACCGACCCGCTAAAGGCCAGAAATACTCCAACCCAGACAGGAAGCCTGAATTTCTTTTTGAAAATCAGACTTTCAGCCACGATGAGCATGACAGGGTGCATCGTAACCAGAACGGAAGCTGATGCAACCGATGTATAGTGAAGAGAACCGATCCAAAATGAAAAGTGGGCTCCCAGGCTGACCCCTGCACCCGCCAGAAGCCATTGCGAAACCCCGCTTTGTTTAAGCTCTTCCATTGAAGCGCGCTTTGCAAACCAAAAGGGAAACAGCATAAGAACGGCAAAACCGGTTCTGAGCGCTGCAAGTGCAATGGGATCGGTTTCGAGTGAAAAACGAACCAGTATAGGCGCAAACCCAAACGTAAGCATGCCTGCGGCAAGAAAAAGAACTACCTTAAGGAGTGGGGTGTCCGTATGGTTCGCGGCCGGAACAGACACTATCGGATCCGGTCCATCGACTTCACCAGTTCTTCATCTTTTTTTATTGACCGGCCGGCCAGCCAATAGAACATCAGAGCCAAAACAATAAGGCCGGAGCTCAAAACCTCCTGCCACAAAAATGTTCCGAATCCGCCAAGAGAAAACAGAATTCCGGCCGAAAAACCAATTGCCACAATTTGCATGTAGGTACCTGCTTTTACAATGCGGATTTGCAGGCTTCTGTTCTGATAGAGGAATATGGCAGCTGCTGCAATCAGGAATGCCAGAGTGAGGAATATTGCAAACCCAATGCCTATCCACCCGGCCGGATCATTTACAGCATGCCGGTATATGGGAGTAAAAAAGACGGATATGTTCAGTGCTGCTGCCAGAAAAAGATAGACAGTTTGTATTCTCTGGATCAAACCTTCAAATTTTAATTTTCATTTCATCAAAAATATGAAAAAACCTGCGAGTTCCCATCCCTGAAATCACTGCTTCAGGGATTTCGGCACACCCGTCAGATTCGGAAGATTCAGGGTACGGGTTCCTCCTCCTTTGGCTTGCTCTTTTTCTCACCATTTTGATGTATCATCTCCGACTGATCAATAATTATGGCCGGATTCACGGTACCGAACATAAACCGGTTGGTACCCCGTCTTGCTTCTTCAATCATGTAGTAAAGAACCGGGACAACAATCAGGGTGAGAAATGTTGCGAATAACAGGCCGCAAATAACCGCGATGGCCATCGGACTCCACCATGCTGCTTGCTCACCGCCCCAGTACAAATATTCACCAAGATTTGTGTAGAACTCCACGGGATCGTTTGCGAGCGTAATAAAATCGAGGTTGAAACCAATGGCGAGGGGTATCAGCCCCAGTGTGGTTGTAATTGCTGTCAAAACAACCGGCCTGAAGCGAACCATTCCACCTTGTACCAGGGCATCGTACAGCTTCATCTTATCCCTGGCCCTCAAAATATCGATGTAATCGATCATCACGATAGCATTGTTAACAACAACTCCTGCAAGCGAAATTACCCCTATACCTGTCATGATGATTCCGAACGGCATTTGAAATATTAAGAGCCCGTACAGAACACCCGCAATCGACATGATCACCGATGTCATCACAATAAATGGTTTTGAAATTGAATTAAACTGAGATATCAGAATAAAGGCCATAAGTCCCAGCGCAATCATAAAAGCCGTTGTAAGGAAATCCTGGGCTTCATTCTGTTCCTGCTGCTGTCCTGTCCAGCGGGTCTGAATATTTGAGGGAAGCTCCTGCAGGTATGGCTCAAGAAGCTGTTGTGCTTCCTGAAGCACAGCATTGCTGTTAAAGTTCGACCTAACATCCGCCATCACCGTAACCACCCGATCCTGATCGATGCGTTTTATCCCTCCGAATCCTTCATCCACAGTCCATTGAGCAATTTCAGAGAGCGGTATCTGCCTGCCTTCCTCTCCCATAACCGTCAGATCATTGAGAGTGCTGAGGTCCTGCCGATATTCCTCCGCCAGCCGTACCGTAATGTCGTACTCATCATTTCCGTCGCGATACTGGGATGCTTCAACTCCGTTTATAGCCTGGCGTATGGTATTTCCAACATCGTTTGTGTTTACACCGAAAATGGAGGCCATCTCCCTGTCGACCGTAATTCTCATTTCGGGCCGCGCTTCGGGTAAGTCCGTCTCAAGGCCATCCAGCTTGCCGTAGATTGGATCATTTTCCAGAATCCGCAGAATTTCTTCGGAAATGCCCTGGAGCCCTTCAAGATCCTGACCCACAATCTCCAGGTTAATTGGTTTTCCGGTCGGCGGACCGTCTTGCTGCCGTTCCACTGTGATTTCTGCTCCGGCCAGATCCACAGGCAGAATTTCTCTCAGCTCCTCTATGGATTCGAATGTACTTCCTTCCCGCTGATTATAATCCACGAAATTCAATACAATCGTACCTCTGTTGGTTGTATTGCCCCCGCCAAAATCCATTCCGCTGGAAATGGGCGCCCCGGCCGTCGTAACCATCGTTTCAACATCACCGAAATTGTCGATAGACCTGGCACGGCGCTCCAGTTCCTCCGCAATCTGCCTTGTAAATTCCACATTGGTGCCGGGCGGAGTTTCTATCTGGGCATATACCCTGGATGGAGGAATATCCTCCGGGAAAAATTCGATCCCATGATTGTATAGGGCAAATACCACTACACTTGAAATGAGAAGCAGAAGAGTGAGCCCAAGTACGGTAAAACGGTGTTTCAGTGACCACTTGAGTGTTGACTTATACCGCGTAAGTACCTGGTTCAGACCCTCTTTTTGCCACCAGATACTCACCGGTTTTAGCAACAGCCTGTAACTGATTACAAGAAGTATCGATATCACGGCAAACATAATCCAGAATACCGGATTTCCAAGTGAAAGAAGAATCAGCAGCACCAAGCCAACAGAGTAGAGTACTTTTTTCCCTGAAGATGTAAGGGCTGCCTTGGTTCCCGTATCCGTCGTCTCCAGCTTCATGAAAACCGCACAAAGAACCGGATTTATCACCAGTCCCACAAAAAGTGAACTGCTCAGCGTAATGATCAGCGTAATGGGCAGATACGACATGAAATCGCCCACGATACCGGGCCAAAAAGCAATGGGAAGAAATGCTGCCAGGGTTGTCGTGGTGCCCGCAATAATCGGCATGGCTACCTCACCGGTTCCTTTCTTAGCCGCTTCAAAGTTCCCGAAGCCCTCTTCCAGATACCTGAAAATATTCTCAACTACAACAATTGCATTGTCAACCAGCATACCAAGCGCAAGGATGAGTGAGAAAAGTACAATCATATTCATCGTTATGCCGGCGAATTGAAGAATCACAAACGACATAAACATCGACAATGGAATCGAAATACCAACAAATGACGCATTTCTGACCCCCAGGAAAAAGAAGAGAACGCCAATGACCAGCAATAAGCCCGAAATGATATTATTCTCGAGACTGCTGACCATCATTTCGATATCCTCACTCATATCCGATGTAACCCGAATTTCCGTAGACGGCGGCATAGAAGGACGTTCTCTCGCGATAATCTGCTGAACGGCCTGTGAGGTTTCAATGATGTTGGTTCCGGTTCGTTTCTTAACTGATAGGGTAATAACGGGAGCGCTGTCGAGGTACGCATAGGATTCCCTCTCCTTTTCGCCGAACGTTACCGTTGCCACATCCCGGATATAGATAGGACGATCATTTGGTGCATCAATAATAATATCTTCGATGGGTCCGGGGTCATCATACTCGCCGGGTACACGCATTAGAAATTTACGGTTCCCCACATCCACCGTTCCCGCAGGTATCGTTACATTTTCGTTTTGAATGGCAACGATGATATCTCCAAATGAGACACCGTAGTATTTCATCATCTGCAGGTCAACATCAACCTGGACCTCCTTTTCCAGTCCGCCGGCCAGATCCACTTCCAGCACCTGCGGAATGGTTTCCAGCCTTTCCTGCAGGTCTTCGGCAACCACTTTCAGCTCTTCCAGGCCATACGTACCCGATACATTCACCTGCATAATGGGAAATTCAGACACGTTGATCTCCTCAATCATCGGGTCCTCTGCCTCTGCAGGCAGTTCGGGTTTTGCCAGGTCGACTTTCTCCCTCACTTTTTGAAGGGCTTCATCAATATTCACATCCGTATTGAATTCAACGTTGATGCTAGAGTACCCTTCAGCAGTTGTAGAGGTCATCTGCTTGATGTCGGATATGCCCGATAGTTCTTCTTCAAGTTTACGGGTAATCAGGGCTTCCATATCCACCGGACTAACCCCCGGGTAGGTTGTAATAACGATCACATTCGGGATGGTAATATCCGGCTGTGCCTCCTTGGGAATGGTCATGTACGATTGGATCCCCATGACGGCAATCAGGAAAATCAGAACCAATACGCTGATCCTGTTATCGATTGAGAAAGAGGTAAGCCTGAACTCTTTGCGTTCCCCGATGGATTCATCAGACTTTTTAACAGGTGAATTTTTAGGATTCTCGTTCATTGTATTATTCTCTTTTTCTGAACCTGTATTAATTTAGAGCGGTGCTCTCGCTGTCCCGGTTTTCCACGGTGTTGATTCGCGTTCCGTTTTCCAGGTATGATGATCCTATGGTAATCAGTACATCACCCGGATTGATTCCGTTGGTGACCACCGTTTGATTTTCAAACGAAGGGCCCATCTGAATCTCTCTTTCGACGGCAATTTTCTCTCCCTGATCATTACTTCCCTCCACGTACACGACGTACCTGTTCTCCTTCTGAAAGAGGAACTCTTCATTCACTATCATTACATCTTCCATGTACTGGGTTCTTATCCGCACGTTCGCGATCATTTCAAGCTTAACGTTCTGCAACTCTTCCGGCAGGTCGATATCCACCCTGAATGTTCGATTCATAGGGTCTATTGTATTTCCAATAAATGTGACCGGCAGCGTGTATCTCTTATCGGGCTCATAGTTGAACCAGATTTCGGCCATATCACCCATATCAACGGCATTGGAATACCTTGCGGGTACACCCAGCCTTATTTTTTTCTCTTCCCCATCCACAATTCTGAATACAGGAGATCCAATAGAAACCATGGATCCCTGTTCGGCAAGTACATTTTCTATCGTGCCGGAAAATGGTGCTTTGATAACACTGTTCTCAAGATTGATTCTGGCCGATTCAAGCTGTGAGAGATTTTGCTCATAGGTATAGCGTGCATTGATCACGTCAATCTCCGAGCCAATATCATCATTCTCAAACAGGCGCTGGAGTCGTTCGTAGTTTTCCCGCGACTGGTTGGTGGCGGCTTCCAGGCGTCTCACTTCCTGACGCAGCTGGCGGTTGTCGAGCCTCACAACGGGTTCTCCGGACCGGACATCCTGCCCCTCCCTTCTGATCACCTCATCCACCACACCCGAAACTTCGGCAGCAACGATTACATCCCCTGTAGAGGTGACCGTTCCCACCTGTCTCAGGTAGCTCTCAAATAATTCTGGTTGCAGCATCTCGGTTTCCACATCTACGGTGCGCACCTCTCTTTCAGTTACTTCTGCCTGTTCTGTGCAAGAACTCGCACCCAGCAGGATTGTCAGTATTATCAGCGCGAAGGTATTCGTTTTCATCTTTTCCATTGAAAATATCAGTTTCACTTACTTAAAATTCATAGTCTGTTTCATCAATCATTGGAACCAGGCCCAATGCAAGGTCAAAGTCTGCTTTTGTATTCAAATAGTCTGCAACAAGAGATGCGTAATTTAGTTCTGCTTCACGAACCTGCAGTTCTGCCTCCGTTACCTCAAGCTGAGACCCGACTCCGTTTTCATATCTTCTGAGGGCAATCTCCAGTCCTCTTTTAGCTTCTTCAACTGCAAACTGTCTCGAATCGGCTGTCTCTCTCAGATTCGTCAGCCTGTCTGAAGTGGTCTCGTATTCATTCATGGCCGTTTTTTCACTGGCCCACGTCTGCACCTCTATATCTCTCTTTTCTATCTGGGCAATGTTCAGATTGGCTCTCCTTTCAAAGCCTGTAAAAAGCGGCAGGCTAACATTCAGCACCAATGTCTGAAATCGCACACTGTTTTCGAAAGGTCTTGGTGTACCGGGCTGTGCTGCGGTCCACTGAAGGTTATAGTCTGCAGAAATGGTGGGCAAAAATCTGCTTTTAATCGCAAGGATTTCGCGGTCTTTTAAATCGTTTTGTACGTCGAGCACTCTCAGGTCTCCTCTCTGATTTCGCATCATATCAATCACCTCCTGGCGTTCAAGGTCAGGAAGAGGCGTTGCCGCCGTGAGTCTGTAGAGGCTTTCATTTTCATTCTGTGAATCACCGTTGCGGAGAAGATTAAAGCTGCTCAAACTTCCAACCGCCTCAAGCGGAGTGTCTACCGGGAGGCCCATTATTTCGTTAAGGCTCCGATATGCCTCCTGAACACCCAATTCGGCATCTTTCAGCTGTGGTTCCTCATTGGCCAATTGTACCTCAAGCCGCAGTACATCATACTCCTCTATTAACCCTTCACGCAGCCTTGCCCTGTTTTCACGGAGGTTTGAGCGCAGCCGGTCAATAACGGCCTTCTGCAAACGCAACTGTTCCTTTGCAATCAGTACAGCATGAAATCCCTTTCGGGCGGCAGTAATTACCTGCTGTGCCACATTTCTCAGGCTCTCTTCCTGGGCAGATTTAAACAGGGATGAACTGCTGATCCCGACAATCGCTTCGCCCCTGAAAATATTCTGAGAAACGGTTACTCCCCCCTGCCAGTTGTTATCCGTTCCGAACTGCAGCGGAATGAGTTCTCCGGCAGGCGCATTCGGATCAAATACCTGTGCAGGCACGAAGTTGACCGGTATTTCAATATTTCTGGTGTACGTTGCAGAGGAGGATACGGTTGGCAGGACCTCACTCCATGCAATTCTGACCTGTTCGTCAGCATTTTCAATCGACAGAAGGGCCCGTTTTATATCCGGGTTGTTGGCTACTGCGAGCTGAACAGCCTGTTCTGCGGTAATTCTGGCCTGCTCAGGAAGCTGTACCGTAATATCCTGTGCAGTAAGCGGCCGCAATAGAAATACAAGTGTCAGCAGTATTGAGATTGCCGCTAACCGGAATGGTAATTGTATCGTTTTGTGTGTCAGAACTGACATGATCATTCTTATTGTGACCCGGATTTTCTTTTTATTAAAAACATGTATGATTTACGAATCATGATCCGGATGGTTTCAAATTATTTTGACTGTGAGTCATTTGACTGGAGCCCCGCTCCTATGAGTGTAATGAAGTTTTCAAGCAGGGAGTCAAGACTGAAGGAAACGTCATCCAATATTTTCATATGAGCCCTGCTCTCCTTCAGAAACGCCATGTGGACCACACCTTTTGAAGCACCCCAGATAATCAGCCCCATCTCTCTGGGCTCAATGGTACTTTTAATGGAGCCGTCCTGCATGCCAACCTGGAGGGCACGTACAATGTAGGCCATTGCTTCACGGGCATGATTCTCACACTTAGCGGCCAGCCTGCTCTGCGAGAGGTTGTCATCATCCATCAATGTTTCATAAAACGTAAAGGCTGAAAAATAGATAGGATGCTCCTTAATAAATTCCAGGTATGCAAAACCCAGTTTTTTCACCATTTCAATGCCTTTAACATCATCCGTGAGTACTTTGCTCATTTGCTTATTCAGAAGCGATGATCCGCGTTCACAGATTGCCAGAAAGATTGAGGATTTGCTCTTGAAGTGCAGATAGAGGGTACCTTTACCAAGCTCTGCCTGCTCGGCAACTTCGTCCATTGTGGCACCGTCGAAACCCTTTTCTGAAAAGAGATCTTCGGCTGTGTCAATAATAAGTTCGCGGCGGGCAAGTTTTTCCCGCTCTTTCCTGCTAATTTTAGCCATATTTGACTGACAGTCATTTTATGAATCAGAGTCAAAACTATCATTATTCCTGATTAGTTCCCAAAGATTTTTCTCATTTTTTTCCCGGATGCGCTTCCATGAAAAACTTTTTGTTCATATCCCGAATAAAACGGCAGCCTATGAACCAAATAGCCTCAAATGTTGCTATATTTTGCCTCGATAAAACAACATGAAAAAAATTTCACCCCAACTCCTTACCGACCTATCGCTTCTCTTTATTGCCGTTGTCTGGGCTTTAAATTTTACCGTAATCAAAGCAAGTTTATCCGAGATAGATCCTTACAGCTTTAATGCTATCCGGTTCACACTGGCCTCTTCATTTATCTGGCTGGTGCTTGCCAAACGAAAAGCCTGGTTTACGATACCCAAAGGAGATATCCTCCCCCTTTTGGGTATGGGGCTTGCAGGTAATCTTCTGTATCAATGGCTCTTTATTGTAGGAATAGACCTCACACTGGCTGCCAACGCGGCCGTTATGCTGGGTACCATCCCCATTTGGGTAGCTCTTTTCTCTCATCTGCTTTCCATGGAGTTTATGAATCGCCTGAAAGGTGTGGGTGTGCTCCTGGCATTTTTGGGCGTATTGATGATCATTTTTTTCGCCAAAAACCCGATTTCGTTCGAGTCTGAAAACTTTACCGGTGATTTGGTGATCATTACGGCAGCCATGGTATGGGCTCTTTATACCATTTATTCAAAAAAATTCCTTGGCCGCTACACTCCTCTTCAGTATTCGACGATCATGACAACAGTCGGAGCCATTTCACTTGCACTGCTTGCCATTCCGCAGGCCGGGGCAACGGATTGGTCGGCTGTATCACTGGCATCATACGCAGGAGCCGGGTTCAGCGGACTGCTTGCGATCGGGGTCGCATATTTGATCTGGAATAACGGTATTCGAACGGTGGGAGCGGTCAGAACGGCAACCTATCAGAACCTGGTGCCTGTTCTGGGACTGTTTTTTGGAATTCTGTTGCTTGGCGAAAGCCTGGAACTTCTTCAGTATTTGGGTTCAGGCGTGGTTATCGCCGGCATTCTTATTACGAGGCACGGGGGCAGAGTATCGTAACCATACACCTGCATATGGTTATGCATGTCCACTCTTTCCTTTTGTATCAGGTTCTGTCGCCCCCGCTTAACAGATATAATACCGCCATTCTTACGGCCACACCGTTCGTTACCTGATTCAGAATTACTGCACGTTCGCTATCGGCCACTTCGCTTTCCATCTCAACGCCGCGGTTAATCGGACCCGGATGCATTACCATAAAATCAGGGAATTTTTCCAGGTGCTCCATTTTAATACCGAACGTTTCATGATACTCCCGGACACTTGGAAAAAGATCGGTTCCTCCTTTGATACGCTCCATCTGGATGCGCAGCGCCATGGCTATATCACACCAGGCAAGGGTTTCTTCCAGATTATAGGAAACCGATGCTCCCAACGATTCCGTAAAACGAGGCATCAGGGATTTGGGGCCGCAAACAACCACGTCTGCTCCCACCTTTTTTAAACCTATAATATTTGATCTGACCACCCGGCTGTGTGAAATATCGCCTATAATAGCCACTTTTTTCCCTTTCAGTTCCGGATGGATCTGCTGTATGGTGAACATATCCAGCAGGGCCTGCGTGGGGTGTTCATGAGCACCGTCGCCCGCATTGATGATTGCAGCCTCAACACACCGGGTAAGAAAGTGAGGCACGCCGGGGCTTTCATGACGGCTGACAACCATATCAATTTTCATTGAACTGATATTCCGAATGGTGTCTTTCAGTGACTCTCCCTTCTTGGCGCTTGAGGTGCCTGCCGAAAAGTTAACAACATCTGCCCCCATCCTTTTCTGGGCCAGTTCGAATGAGAGGCGGGTCCGCGTACTGTTTTCGTAAAACAGGTTTACTATGGTTTTATCGCGCAGAGTGGGGATTTTGGGTACAGGGCGATCCAATACTTCCCGGAATGTTTTTGCCTGCTCCAGCACATATAAAATATCGTCTGCGGAGTAGTCGGCCAGCCCCAGTAGGTGCTTTTGGGAGAATGAATATTCCGTTTTCCCGGGGGCGTCACTCATTTTTTCACCTCCGACACCTTTACGACATAAACGGCGTCCTCTCCGTCAAGCTCACGCACTTTTACCCTCACTTCTTCGTCGGCATGGGTTGGAACCGTTAATCCTACATAATCGGCAGCCACCGGAAGCTCCCTGTGTCCGCGGTCTATCATACAACAAAAACGGATGCTGCGCGGACGCCCATAGGCCATCAGAGCGTCCATGGCAGAACGTACCGTTCTGCCTGTATAGAGTACATCATCCACCAGGATGACATCCCGGTTATATAGATCAAACGGAATTTCCGTGACCTTCACTTCCGGCATCTTGAGTTTGCTGCGGTAGTCGTCTCTGTAGAAGGTAACATCGAGTACGCCAAAGTCGGATTTGAGGCCAAACTCTTTTTCAATGACATCAAGAATTCTGCGCCCCATATAAACGCCCCTCGTCTGCATACCAATGATAGCCGGTTGCGAAGGGTCGTCGTACGGTTCAAGGAATTGATGGGCAAATCGCATATAGGTGCGATTCACATCCTCTTCCGTCAAGATTTTTGCTTCTTCCAAAGAGTCGATCCGGCTTTAATTTATCTTCAAAATTATGGAAACGCCGAGTGGTTTACAATTCAGAATTCTTCCCGCATTTCGAATGCGCTATGCTTACCTTTGTACATCTCTTCAAACAGCGTCATTGACAGACAACAGGAAAAACATACTGCTCTTACTGGCAATTGGAATAATCGCACTCAATCTGCGTCCGTCCATTACGGCCATTGGTCCGCTGATCGGAGAAATCAGGTCTGATACCGGCTTATCAAATACACTGCTTGGATTTCTGACCACCCTGCCCGTTTTGGCTTTCGGCTTGTTTTCGGTGCTTACTCCCGTATTTACCCGCCGGTTCGGAACCGAAGGCACAATGCTTATTGCCCTTCTGATGCTGGCGGCAGGTATTTTGATCAGAACCGCGCAGCCTTTGATTTTCCTGTTTGCAGGCACCGCGCTGCTGGGCGTTGGAATCGCGCTGGGAAACGTACTGCTTCCCGGAATCGTAAAAAAGAGCTTCCCCGGCCGATACGGAGCGGTAACGGGCCTTTATTCCTCCATGCTTGGAGTCGGAGCCACTGCAGGTGCGGCTTTCAGCGTACCGCTTTCGCAGGGAACGGGATTGGGATGGCGGTTTTCAATAGGTTTTTGGGTTGCGGGAGTCGTTCTTGCCATCGCTGCGTGGCTGCCTCAGATGAAGTTCAACTTACCGGTACAGGCTCGAAGGGGGCTGCGGGATTCACTGCGTAATCTCTCCTCGTCAAAAACGGCATGGGGTGTTGCCTTTTTTATGGGCCTACAATCTCTGTCCTTTTTCACCATTATCGCATGGCTTCCCGAAATATTGACCGGGCGTAATGCCACGGCTGAATACGCTGGATATATGCTCGCCTTGACCCAGGGCACAGGGGTAATCGGCACACTCATCGTACCCCAGTGGGCAGCCCGTTTACAACGGCAGCGGCTTCCGGTATATCTTCTCGTTACGGCTGAGATTGTCAGCATCGGCGGCCTCCTCATCCCATCACTCTACCTAACGGGACTTTGGGTCGCCCTGCTGGGATTCAGCCTGGGCGGCACGTTTGGCCTGGCTCTGCTTTTTATTGTATTGCGAACCAGAGACTCAGGGTCGGCGAATGAACTCTCGGCTGTTTCCCAATCCGTCGGTTATACCCTGGCCGCCGCAGGACCAACATTTTTCGGTGCATTGTTCGATCTGTCAGGCAGCTGGACAATTCCCATGTTTTTGCTTCTGATTATTGCAGCAGGCAAAG
Organism: Rhodohalobacter mucosus; assembly: GCF_003150675.1. NCBI lineage: Bacteria > Pseudomonadati > Balneolota > Balneolia > Balneolales > Balneolaceae > Rhodohalobacter > Rhodohalobacter mucosus. The sequence continues at coordinate 85,626 of NZ_QGGB01000002.1, forward strand.
CCGCGGCCGGACGGATTGCAGGCTCGGACTCCTACGTCTGATCACATACAGATATTTAAAAAAACACCATTTCAGTATCATTGCGGATTAAATCATAGAATATCACAGGTTCGAAATAGGTAGATGAACTGAAAATATCCCACTTTCCCCGCAGGTATCCCTGAGGAAAAAGGGGGAAGCGGCTTACAGGGGGCGGGGGAAGACGACCTGCCATCCGTCTGCCGACCAGGGAACAGTTTTTAACAAGCTCGTATTTCAAACCCACGTTGCATAAAATGGGCAGAATGAAAAGCTTTTTCCTGACCGAGACGGAAACCTAAGAGCGGAACCGGGGATCAAACCGTTTTTATCAGGTCAAGACATGAACGTGATCAGGGTGAGGCATGGTCCCTAAAACATGGAATTGAGACTTTTTATACGCTTTTGGAAACCCGTTTAAACCATTCCGGACGTTCCATATTACCTCTGTACACATGAGAGAGTATCAATTGGAATCAAAAAAAAGAGAGACCGGATGACCAGTCTCTCTTTAAAGAGCTTCAAATCAGGCTGATTCAGGCTCAGTCCTGTATCGGAATAATCCGGCTCAGCGTGCCGTTCGATTCGTTTGTGAAGTAGATGTATCCATCAGGCGCTTCCTCTATATCGCGGATACGTCCGATACCTTCAAGAATTCGCTCTTCACTCTGGAAGTCGGTTCCATCCACTTCCACTCTTGAGATCAGCTGAAAAGCCAGGGCGCCATTCAGGATATCACCCTGCCAGCCCGGGTAGCGGTCGCTGGTTACAAACGTTAGGCCGGATGGTGCAATGGAAGGGTCCCAATAGGTAACCGGCTGCTCCATTCCTTCACGCTCCGTTTCCTCTGTAATGATGGTTCCGTTGTAGTTAATGCCATAAGTGATTTCGGGCCATCCGTAGTTTGCACCGGCACTGTGAACATTGATCTCATCACCTCCCCTGGGTCCGTGTTCGTTGGTCCAGATTTTACCGGTTTCCGGATGCACATCCATGCCCTGGATATTGCGGAGCCCGTAGGTATATATTTCATCCAGGCCTTCCCTGCCTACAAACGGGTTATCCTCGGGTATGCTCCCGTCATCATTCAAACGGATAACACTGCCGTTAGACTTCGTCAGATCCTGCGCCGTTTCCATCTCACCACGGTCTCCTATGGAAAAATAGAGGTAACCTTCGGGATCAAAAGCGATTCTTCCTCCAAAATGCTGACCCCTGCCCGAAAAAGGTGTGCCTACATAAAGCTCTTCAATATCCTCAAGTGCTGGAGCGTCGGGATTAAGCCGGGTACGGATAACCGCGGTATTGGCACCGCCGTCACCGGGCTTGGAGTAACTCATATAGATCCACCCGTTCTCTTCGTAGTCGGGATGGAGCGTCATGTCAAGAAGCCCGCCTTGCCCTCTGGCCCATACTTCTGGTACATTCGCTACCGGAGTATCGAGCACCTCGCCATCCCGAATCAAATGGAGCGTGCCGTTTCGCTGTGAAATCAACACATGTCCATCCGGCAAAAACGCCATTCCCCACGGCACACCCAGATCCTCTGCTACGGTCTGTACGTAAAACGTTAGCTCTTCCGACTCAATCGGGTCGCCTTGCGTTTCAGGAAGCGGGAAGTAGAAAGAGTCTCCAAGCCATTCAGCCGATTCCGTTTCACTATTATCATTTCCGTTTTGTTCAGTCTGCATGGCTTCGGCACAACCCGTTAGTGGAAGCACCATTGCCGTAATTAGCAATGCATACAGAGACGTCAGTTTACTTTGTGCCATTTTTTTCGGTTTGATTTTGGATTTAACTGTTGTACACAGATGCTGCTAAATAAATTAAAATCAGGTAATGGGCTTAATCAACCGTATAGGTTCCGTTCAGTTCAAAAGGTATATCCTGTGATGCGGGAAACCCCTCCAGGTCTGCGGAAACCGAAGCTGTACCGGCAAGCTCATAGTTGAATGTTGTGTTTCCGCCCATAAGATCCATAAGCGCAGAACCCAGCTGCGCCGAATTCAGTCTGACCGGGATTCGCACTTCCCTGCTCTGGCCGCTTTCAACCCGTATCAGCTGGTTCAATGTGGTATCGAGCCACTCGCGTCCGTTTACCCTCAGATTATAGGATGCACGTAACAGCGAAAGGGCAAAAACATTGGGGTTTGATACCCGGAAACTTACTTCCGCATCAGCACCTGACAATGAAACCTGGTTGATTTTGAATTCACCAAATTCAATTCCCGGAGGCTTTGGAACGGGTATTTCACCGGCAGTACTGACGGGTACCGACTGCATGCCAAGCACAGGCAGATCAAAGTCCACTTCCGTGGAGAGCTCATAGGCAAGTTGGTCCTGATTCAGTACGGAGCTAAATGTTTCGTAAACTTCCCGGTAGCTGAGAGTCACGGGAACTTGTATCACAGACGCCGACTCCTTTTCAATTACAACCGGTTCATTCATACTGCCGCTAACAAAAGAACGGTTATTGATAAAAAACTCATAATTGTAACTCTCTGCACTCACGCCAAACCGGTTTGGGTTGGTTACATCAAAATCAAACAGAAGGGTTACGTCATCGAAGGTGATGTTGCGTACAGACATCTCCCTGAACTGAACAGCCGGTTCGCGAACATCCGAGAGCTCACCGATCGCAGCGCAGCCTGAAAGCAAAAACAGAATTATAACCCCTTTAAGTACCGCGTATTTCATGTGCATCAGATAAATTTTCAATCAAGATAATGATTGATGCGTAACTCTACACACGGGTAACTGTTAAAATTAATTACGCCGTTCCGTTTCAGAGTATATCGCGGCAAATTGCCTGCGAAAAGCCGGTGCACCTCCATTTGCAGGGTGTCTCACGCCGCGATGCTTCAGTTCAAGCTGTTTAAGGCTCTGTTCACATTTACGGCCAACGGCTATAAGCTCTGAATCAGGAAAGAGTGCGATAAAATCCCTGAGGTGTCGCAGCCCTGCCTCCATCTCGCCCGTGAGCGGGGTTCTGTTGGTCAGCATACCGTTATCCTTCTTATATGGGTGCCATGGCACCGCGTTCCATAAAACCACTTCATATGGATCAATGCCAAGCTTGATCAGGGATCCCCAGACTATAGTAGCCGTAGGCTCGCTCATTCCAAGATCGTTGATTTCCGGTTTGCTTGTACGTTGAGGCTCGATACTTTTGAAAACATGGCCGGGCCTGATTCCATAGCGCGATTCCTGGTGCCCCAATAGGATACGTTCGGAGGTCATTGCCATCCCGGTGAAGTGCCCACCCTGGTAGCCCAGCGCCTCCGCAATGAGCAGAAATTTTGCACGCCCCTGTCGTTCAGCCAGGTAGTGTTCAAACTGTCTTTTTCGGATCACCGGCGCATCAGCCGAGAGATCATGCGCTTTGTCGTAATGATACCATGGGTTAAAGAGTCCGCGCGGCGTTTTTTTTAGCGAACGGACAAATCCTGAAATTCCGGAGCTGATTTGCATTACGAGGTTCCGTTTCCTGCCAGATAGGCCAGTTGCAATATTCGAAGTTCGTTATAGTCCACCTCCTTATTCAGGTCTTCATAAACGGGTTTCAGCATGTCGGGACCCACTTTTTTCATGGAGGCATAAACATCGTCAATTTTTCGCTGTGAAAGTTCCGATGCATTAAGTATTTCCTGCGGGTCAATTGAGTTTCCCTCATCGAGATACTTTTTGAGATTCGACAGAATCGTTACCGGTTTCACGCCAAACTGTTCTGCCAGGTGGTCGATTGATTTGCCTTTTGAGTACTCCTCGCCAACCAGCTGATGCTTCTGTTTGGACGTGGTTTGAACAACTTTTTTCTGAATAGCTTCCTCGCGCTCCTCGATATCATTTTTTTCGCAATAGTCCCTGATGATATCCAGGAATACGGAACCGTACTTTTTGAGTTTGGTCGAGCCCACCCCATATATCCCGATCAGTTTATCTTCATCCCTGGGAAAGTAGTACGACATCTCCATCAGCGTGGTATCCGGGAAGATGGTATAGGGTGCTATGCCCTGTTCATCGGCCAGTTCCTTGCGTTTCAGCCGCAGCTCTTCAAAGAGATGCTCATCGTATTTATTTTCAACGTCGCTGCTTGTTTTCGGCCGTTCAATTCCCTCTTTTCCTGTTTGCGTACGGTCGAGTACTCCCTGCACGCGTTCATTGCCATCCAGTACGGCTTTAGCTTCAGGTGTCATTTTAAGGCTGCCGTGTGATGTGTCCTTTTCCAGGTAGCCCCTGCGGATCAGTAGTCTGGAGAGCTGTATCCATTGGTTTTTACTCCAGTCTTTCCCGATACCGTATGTTGAAAGTTCGTCATGGTTCTGCTCCAGAACTTTTTTGGCCTTCGATCCACGCAATACGTCTGCAATATGGTGTGCGCCAAAACGCTCACCTGTCCGCACAACACAGCTGAGGTATTTTTGTGCCTGTTCGGTGTAATCCTGCAGGTCACCCTTTTGCCTGAGACAGTTATCACACATACCGCACTCTTCCTGATTGTACTCCTCTCCGAAGTAGTTCAGCAGCGGAATTCGCCGGCATTTATCATACTCCAGAAAGTGGATCAGCGAGGCCAGATGCTGTTCGGCCACCTTCTTTTCATTTCCTTCCTTCTGATTGATGAAATACTGAATCTTCTGTTTATCGGAGTAGCTGTAGAGAAGAAGACAGTCGGCCTTCAGGCCATCACGTCCCGCCCTGCCTATTTGCTGATAGTACGACTCAATATTTTGGGGCATATCGTGGTGAATTACAAAGCGAACATCCGGCTTGTTTATTCCCATGCCAAATGCAACCGTAGCCACTATAATCCGGATATCGTCACGAATAAATGCATCCTGATTGCGGGTGCGCTCTTTCTCGGAAAGTCCTGCGTGATACGGCCTCACCAGGTGTCCTTCCGCTTTCAGGTCGAGATAAAGTTCATCGACCTGTCGTCTGGAAAAGCAGTAGATAATTCCGGATTGATTTTGCCTCGTATAGAGAAAATCAAGGATCTGATCCAGCGGATTGTCTTTATCAACTACCCTCAGCAGAAGATTTTTACGGTTAAAGCTGGCAACAAAAACGGCTGAATCTTTCATCTGCAATATCTGCCGTATATCGTCGCGAACACGGGGAGTGGCCGTTGCCGTAAGGGCGAGGCATACCGCATCGGGAAAATCTTTCCTTACTTCAGCCAGCTGCCTGTAGTCGGGGCGGAAATCATGGCCCCACTCGGAGATACAGTGAGCTTCATCGATGGTAAAACAGTCTACCTTCAAATCGCCAAGAAGACTGCGCGTGCTCTCCATCATCAGGGTTTCGGGGGCAAGATAGAGCAGATCCACTTCTCCGGTCCGCAGTCTCGAAACGTTGTAGCGATACTCTTCATCAGTAAGGCTGCTGTTCAGAAATACCGCGGGCACTCCGTATTCATCCAGCTGCTCCACCTGATCCTTCATAAGGGATATCAGGGGAGAAATTACAATGGTAAGTCCATCAAAGATACATGCCGGTATCTGGTAACATAGTGATTTCCCGCCTCCCGTCGGCATAATCACGAGTGTATCCCTCCCTTTCAGCACATTCGATATTACTTCCTGCTGAAGCGGACGAAATGCTTCATACCCGAATGTGTCATTTAAAATAGCCTTTGCCTGGTCAATACTCATATCCAGTTTTTCAACCTGTCGATTTTATTAAGATTCTTTACTATATAAGATACCGGAATCACAATTCCCTTACAGAATGAATTGAGGAAATAGCTTCACCGTTCAATATACCGGATTAACCTGATTTCGCTACCCGTCTGGTCAAACCGTCGATTTTTATGTCAAGCAGCAACAAAACCGTGCCAACTCCCATCTCTCCGGATTCGCTGATCCGGGCAATAGAACAAGAGGATAAACGACGCGACGCAGCGAAACTGATGGATATTATGAAATCCGTTACCGGAGAGCAGCCCGTGGTCTGGGGCGATAGCATCATTGGGTTCGGCACCTATCACTATAAGTACGAAAGCGGTCGGGAGGGTGATTATTTTCTTACCGGCTTTTCACCACGTAAAAACAATTTTTCCATCTACATCATGGCCGGATCCGATCGGTTTCCAGGCCTGATGAACAAACTTGGAAAATTCAAATCCGGAAAGTCGTGTCTCTATGTAAAGCGATTGCAGGATATTAATGAATCCGTGCTCAGAGAACTTATAGCAAACTCCATAAAATGGATGAAGGAGAAGTATCCTTCAATATGATTCACCTTCCCAATCCTGACCGGATCACCGCATCTGTCTTGGAATCAGGTAAAAATCCTTCATTCTGCCATCGGTGTATCGGATGGTCTCTCCGTTAAAAATGGCATCTTCTTCAAGCAGTATTCTCACGTTCCGGTTCCATTCAGGGACGTATACTTCTGCATTCAGCTCAATAGAGTGGGCGGTGTTGGCATAAAGCGGATAATCGCCCTTGCCGGGCACGCCGCCCTGCTGATCCCACAGGCCTATGGTAGGCCCTGCACCGTGCCCCTGGTAACCGATCGGATGGGTGTAAATGGTTGCATTAATTCCTTCCTGTTCTGCCTTGTTAAGAGCAGAAAGCAGAATTTCGTTTCCGGTCCTGCCGGTTCTGAATTCATCTGTCAGAATATCCTGCAGCCTGTTGGCCAGAGCCAGTGCATCCCGCAAACCCTGCGGTGCCTCTGTCTCGCCCGGCCTGAGCACGTAAGCGTTACGCTGCGTATCGGTTGCCAGGCCCAGATACTCAATTCCGAAATCAACATGAATCAAATCTCCCGGCATAATCACATCCGATTCTGACCCCGATGAAAAATCCCCGCTGTGCTCGGGCGACTCGCTCCTGTAAACGGTTACCGACGGGTGGAACCATGCCGTCATGTTCGAATCACGGATTCTTTCGCGGTACCACCACTGAACATCCCTTGTGGTTGTAACACCCGGGGTGATAACCCTTTCCGATAAGCCCTCAGCCACGATATTATGAGCGATTCGATTGATCTGGCTGTAAACAGTAATTTCATTCGCTGTTCGTGTTTCAAGCCAGCCGATCGACAGATTTTCCGCCGATACGATCCGGTCCCGGAGTTCCGGTGAAAGACTGTTTCTTAGATCCATATAATCCGTATGACTGATACCATCGGCGGCAGCAAAATGTTCTGAGATGTTAATGCCGATTCTTTCCGGATTCTTTTCCCGTACAATCTCGCCGAACCTTTTCCACTGATCAGGTTCTTCCTCCGGGAACCACTGTGTGTCAAAAAAACCAATGTCGTATCTGGCAACGGCAAAACGTTCTACAGGGTCACCATTACCGGGGTCATGAAAGATAAGAATGGTGGTTCTTCTTGAGCTCTGCCAGGTGGCCGGCAGCATTGTAAGCAGTACAGGGTCTTCATTGTATTCGCGAGCAACCAAAACCCACATGTCGATCCCCTCCCGGCGCATCAGATCGGGCACCAGATTTTCCAGCCGGTCCTCCGTCCACCGGTCCATTACTTCCGCCCTTTCACGCATTGAAAGGATATGCGGCTGAATATCATTTCTGGTTTGGGCAGTACATATCCCTGGGATTGTTAAAAGCAAGATCAAAAAAATGGCGGACAGTAATCTCATTTTGGGCAGGTTAGATTTTGATATTATCTGATTGCATTCTGAACAGTTTAAAAAAAGACCTTATCTTAATGAAAAAGAAAATATAAATACTCCGGGCACACACATGAAGGTAACACCTACAAGCAACAGCAGAATATCGGACATTGACTTCAGCAATTTGCAGTTCGGCAGGATCTTTTCAGATCATATGCTTGAAATGACATACAAAGACGGTACATGGTCCGAACCTGACATTAAACCTTACGGTCCTATCACCGTTGAACCTTCGCTGCACGCACTTCATTACGGCCAGGCAATTTTTGAAGGCATGAAAGCCTATTATGCAGGCCCAGGAACAATTAACCTTTTCCGGCTTGATGATCATCATGAGCGGCTGAACAATTCTGCAAAGAGGCTTTGCATGCCGGAACTGAGCAGCGACAACTTTATAAGGGGGCTTGAAGAGCTGATCAAACTGGATCATCAGTGGGTGCCCAAAACATTTGGCCATGCACTCTATCTGCGGCCGTTTATGTTCGCATCAGAGCACTACATTGCTGCCAAAGCATCTTCAGAGTATAAATTCTTTATTATTACAAGCCCCGTTGCAGCCTACTACAGTGAAGGTTTTAATCCGGTTAAACTCACCACATCAGAGAAATTTGTACGCGCCGTAAGAGGAGGAACCGGTGAGGCCAAAGCCGCAGGCAATTATGCGGGAAGTTTTCTCCCCGCACGTGATGCCAGGGAAAACGGTTTTACCCAGGTACTGTGGCTCGATGCACTGGAGCAAAAGTACGTGGAAGAGGTGGGTACGATGAATATTTTCTTCCTGATTGACGACAAGCTAGTAACGCCCAAACTGGCTGGTACCGTGCTGCCCGGCATTACCCGCCGGTCGGTTACCGCCCTCGCCAAAGAGTGGGGAACAGACGTGGAAGAGAGGCGTATTTCGATCGATGAAATTTTTGAAGCCCACAATAACGGCTCCCTTAAGGAGGTGTTTGGAGCCGGAACCGCAGCTGTGATTTCACCTGTCGGACTGATACACCATAAGGGTGAAACCATCACGCTGAACCAGAATGAGATTGGTCCATTTGCCAAGAAAATGTTCGATCGGCTGACGGGCATTCAGTACGGAAAAACTGAAGATACATTTGACTGGACGCACCCCGTTCATGTGGGAAATGAAATCACGGTTTAAGCCGGGCCGGTCTGCGGTTTTATTGACCGCTTTCCGGAACAAAGAAGCGTATTATGCTTCACTCCGGCCAACCACATAATATTTCGACTTTATTTCAAAGGCATGAATTGCGCTGTCCAGATAAAGATCCAGCCTGCCAAGCCTGACGCCACTGTGCCCCATTTGCGTAATCAGTGTGTGCTTTCCTGAGGGATTGGTGATGTAGACCGGATTATCCAGAAATGTATGGGTATGCGCGCCAATGATCAGATCAATACCTGTTACATTACGGGCCAGTTTCAGATCATCCATTCTGGAACCTTTATAGTGATAGCCAAGGTGACTAAGGCAGATAACAAAATCACAGTTGTGCACCTCTCTCAGGCTCCTCACCATCCCGTTTGCCCACGCTTCCGGCCTTCTTGAAATCACATCACCCCGCAGTTCGGGTGCAACAACTCCTTCAAGAGGAATTCCCAGGCCAAAGATGCCTACCCGAAACCCCTTGTATTCCTTTGTCGTAAATCGCTGAACATAAGGATTCATCGGTGTATTCCGAACCTTATAATTGGCGGCCAGTATAGGAAAACCGGCTTTTCGGGCAGCCTCTGCAAATCCGTCCGGACCCCGGTCGAACTCATGATTGCCCACTGCCATTGCATCGTATTTCATTTCGGTCATCAGTTCAAAGTCGACGCTCCCTCCATACAAGTCGAACCATGATGTACCCTGAAAAACATCACCCGCATCAACAAGCAGTACATGATCAACTTCACTTCTGATCTTCTTCACCAAAGACGACCGCCGCGCGATGCCGCCGAGTCCGCTGAATTCCAGCGAATTTTCAGGAAAAGGGTCCAGGCGTGCATGCGTGTCATTGGTATAGAGAATCGTAAGATCGGGCGGACCTGGATTTTTTGTTGAAACACCATTCAGCCATAGCGGAAGCGTGCTTCCGGCCGCAAGAACTGCACTTTTCCTCAGAAATTCTTTACGGGATATCATCTTCTGATTCTCCCGTCCTGCAGAGGTGCGACAACCCTTCTCGATCTGAAGTAATCCACAAACAGGTCCCGCATTGAAACATCCAGATCTACTCTTTCTTTGTAGCTCCATAGTGCGGGGTAAAGGTCACCGCCATCAGCCGCCCAGCTGCTTGTGGCTACCAGATAGCTACCGTTTCTGTCGAGCACTTCGGAATTGACAAGGATCCCGGAGGCACGTCCGTTATTTATTCTGAATCGCATCCCGCTGACCGGGCTGCCCCCCATTTCCGCAACCTGATTTGCAAGCGCGAATACATCTTCTCCGGTGAGAGTGAGAATAACCAGGTGGTTATCGTACGGCATAAAATCCATAACCTCTCCCACGGTAAGTTCGCCCGGATTCAGGTAGAGCTTGAATGAGGATTCACCCATTATTCCGATATGTACAAATCGGCTCAGCTCAGATCCCGCCCTGAAGCGGATGGCATCTGCCACAATATTTCCCAATGAACTTTCCGGCTGACCAAAACGAAGTGTATCCTCAACCACAGCTACCGGAACTCCCATTACGCTGTCAAGAGAGTCGCGGTACGAGTCCAGGAGTGATAAAATCAGGGGGTCGGGCTCGGGGTATGCCTCTTCACCGGCTGTCCCAGAAGAGTTGTTTTGTTCGAGAGTGGCCGGTGTGGACGCACAACCTGCAATGAACAGGAGAGAGACGATCCAAAAAAAATGAGACAGGCGTGGCATTCGAATCCGGGTTTACCGCCTTTGTCTGATCATGTTCATCATCAGGTCTGACAGACCCAATAATTCCGTGTCAGAAGCGGTTTCTGTTTTGTTTATGTCGAAACCAGATGTTTTAACGCTTACGCTTTCAACTCTGTAGGTAACGATATCGTTGTGAGAAACTTCAATCAGAAGCGGGAAACTATTACTATTCATAATCAACTCAACGGGTATTTCCTCATCCAGCTGGGCGGCACCTGTAGTATGCCAGGTCTCTTCCAGCAATCCCCAATTTACCCTTATTCCGCTGGTAAGCCACACGGAAATCCGTTCATTCCTGCCTTCAGGAATCAACACAAATTCTTTTGCTTCATATCCGTGTATTACGCGCGTATTACCGGTTTCCTGAACTGATTCAGACCAGTTAAATCCATTATTTGATGCAGAGACTTCCCTGCCCTGCACCCTGTTAATCAGATTTACAAGGGCGTCAACATCGCTTTTTGCGATCTGATACGCTTCACGGGGCGCCGTTCGAAACAGAAAGTCTGCCTGGTCATTTCTTACAAGCACACTGTTTGTACTGAGACCGGGCATTATATTCAATCTTGCGGATGATTCAATCGAAATCCTGTTGTCAGTAAAGACAAGGTCAAGATTTGTAGCCTGTTCCTCTGAAGTCAGGTCTAAAAGCAAAAAGTTGATTTCACCTGTAAACTGGGCAAATGAGTTTGATTGCAAACCTCCGGTAATAACCAGAAGCAGCATGATTATTGAGCTGCGGAATACGTTCATAAGATGATACCGGATTTATTTATCTGAATGCGTATTTCAGGTGAACGGCAGGAAATCCGTTTTGTTTCAGGCGCTCACGCCCGTTTCTTCATTCAGTTCAACATTCACTTTATAAATCCATCCGCCTGCCACTACGTCATCCCCCTCATAACAGACTACGGCCTGACCCGGGGTAATGGCTTCGCGGCCGGCGGGGAAATGGACCTGCATCTCGTCATCAGAGAGCTGCCGTATGGTTCCGATAGCTCCATCATCGTTATAGCGTATTTTTCCCGTAATCTCCATTTCGCCATTGGGTATGGAATCGTATTTCACCAGGTTCATTTCTTTCGCTTTCAGAGTGGTGCTGATCAGGTCTTCCTTTTCCCCGATTGTGATGACGTTATTTTCTGCATCGATATGGGTTACATATACCGGTTTACCCATGGGCAGGTCGAGTCCTCGGCGCTGTCCAATTGTGTAAAAAGGAAACCCTTTATGCTCACCGACAATATTACCGTTTTTATCGACAAATACGCCACCACTCACCTTTTCTTCCAGGTCGTCCACCTTGTCTTTAAGAAAACGGTGGTAGTTGTTATCTGGAATGAAGCAGATCTCATAGGAGTCCGGTTTTGTGGCCACATTCAGCAGTCCGAAATCCTCGGCCATCTGCCTGATTTCAGTCTTTCGGAAGCTGCCCAAAGGAAAAATGGTGCGCCTGAGATGCTTTTGCTCAACTCCCCAGAGCGCATATGATTGATCCTTATTGTGATCACGGCCTTTTGAGATCACAAAGCGCCCGTTCTCTTCCCTGACGTTGGCATAGTGTCCGGTTGCGATGTAGTCGCACCCCAGGTTATCCGCTCTTCTGAGCAGTGCGGCCCATTTAATGTGTGTATTGCATAGTACACAGGGGTTCGGGGTGCGTCCGCTGGTATAATCTTCAATAAAACGATCTATAACCCAGTTTCCGAACTCATCACGGATATCCACGATAAAGTGTTTGAAGCCATACTTTACCGCGATGTGCCGGGCATCATTCATGGATTCGACCGTGCAGCAGCCCGTTTCCTTTCCGTTATCACCGCCGCTGCGATGATAGTCCCACGTTTTCATGGTAATTCCGATAACATCGTATCCCTGCTCCTTGAGCATTACAGCAGCAACGGAGGAGTCAACACCTCCACTCATAGCAACAAGAACACGCCCTTTTGTACTCATAACAGTAACTGATTTAAAATTTCACAACCTCAAAGTTACACATTTTCTGTGTATTTCTTATGAAGCACAACGTATGTGGAGGCAACGGTATTTCAGGGTTCCCCGAAGTTTCGGAACTGCGCACTACACGCAGCAGGGTGCAAGATTCAGGAAGCAAGCTTCAAGTAAGAAACAACGGTTTCGAACTACCAACTCTCTACCGGCAACCCTCACGCTTACACTTTTGTCTTCTGCCTTTTGCCTTCCCGCTCCCCAAAAACTCACATATACAAATATGGTTTCCAGTTTTCCTGGACGCCATTCATCATGTGGCGGAAAAAAGTGACATGTACCGGGCGATACGGTTTGTTGCGAAGCGGCATACCGGCCTCCTCGGGGGTACGGTTGCCTTTTTTCACGTTGCAGGTGTTGCAAGCCGTTATCAGGTTCTCCCATGTATCCCGGCCTCCCCTGCTTTTTGGCATGACGTGATCCAGCGTCAGATCGGATTTAACGCCGCAGTATTGACAGGTCTGCAGATCACGCTTCATAATATTACGCCTCGACAGTGAGATCCGCGCATAGGGAATCCGGATGTATTTTCTGAGACGAATTACCGAAGGATAGGAGTACTCGTCATCAACGGTTCTCAAAACCCTGCCCGGATTGTCGTGCAGCAGCTCCGCTTTATTTAGAAATACCAGTTTCACGGACCGCTGTACGGAACAGACACTTAGAGGCTGATAGTCCTGATTTAAAACAAGTACGTCGGTTTTCATTGAAATGGGGTTGAAACATCTGCACAATCGGTTTCCACTACTTCAGAAACCGGATATTGACCGTTTAAGTATGAACTATTTTCTCAAAAAATTCAACCTGATATAACCTTCAAAAGTTCGTCCAGAATTACGGGATTGATAGCTATGGCCAGGGCTATAGAGATGATCAGTCCGATGATTGCATAGGTGAGATCTTTTACGATTAACCGGTAGGTATGCCTGTAAGGCCTCCCTTTGCCCCCCATGTCGGTTATGCTCATCGCTATCTCCCGACCTGCAAGCAGGCCTATAAAGACCCAGGTGGTGCTCATGGGAACCACACTGATTGTTTTGAAATACCACAATATGACAGCATATACACCATCGATTACCGTTGCCGACCGAACGTCTGCCACATCCGATTTCTCCGTCACAATACGCTGAATTTTGTCTCCCCTGAGGTAGAACAGCAGTCCCAATCCAAAAAATACGAACCCTGTAAACATCAGAAATCCGTTCACTGATAGCGAACGGGGCAGGTAAACGGCTATGTTTGCCGCATCCTGCATCAGCCATACCGCCCAAAGCGCCCCGCTTATGACCCATTGAAGCGGCCGCCAAACCGGATGAGGGTTCCCCTTAAACCATTTTACCATCAGCCGGTTTAATGACAGCCACACCACTATTGCCACGATAAATGCAACCAGATACCCTGATACACTTTTGGTAAGCATCTGAACGATTCCCTCAGGCGTTGTGGCAAAAGCGCTGAGCAGCAGAAATGTGGTTGAAACCGGCATTCTCAGCCGGGTAAGTATGAGAAGAAAAAGGGGTGCGGCCACCTGCAGAAACTTGAACTCGTCCGGTGCCTCACTAAAACCTTTTGAGGTAAGTCTCTGATAGCTTACATCCCCGTCGTAGACAATCCAGCTATAGGAAACGGTTATCACAAATATACCACCTATAAACAGCCAGAGAATCCACCAGCTGGTTTTTGCATTCGACGCCAGAAAGGTTCCGATTGTCTGAATACTGTCGTTGGCTATGGCTGAGTATGCAGCAAAGAAAAATCCGATCCACATGGCAATCTGCGGGGTCTGGTAGGTTAATCCCGCGACAATGAAAAAGAGGCCGATCATCAGGAGAAAACGCCTCTCGCTCCTTATCAGGGCTATCAGGCTTACAGGGAATATCCCTCTCAGAAAACCTTGATTCTTTTTACCCGCCAAATTCTTTTTACCCTTTTTTCCAGACATGCTTTTTGCAACATCAAACTTTTACGGCACAGATATTCAGGATAAAAAAAACATATTAACACAATATTACCCGCCACAAATACTGACGCAAAAAAGAATTTTTCCTTGAAAAAAAAGCCTGTATTTTTGGTTCACATATTTTCAGGAAAAACCCTGTAAAGGAACTTAAACAAGCGCTTCCACGGCACCCCGATATGTCATCACAAAAAGAGAACACTGCAACCAATTTTTATAAAGAACCGGGCCCCAAACTTGACAAGGAATCTCCCTTTGAATCAATGATGGAACGCTTCCGGAATGCGGCTGAAATACTGAACCTTGATGAGGGCATGTTTCAGTACCTGGCAAGCCCGTTTAAGCAGGTAATTGTATCCATTCCCGTTGTAATGGATGATGGTCGAATTGAGGTATTTGAGGGATACAGGGTTATTCATGACAATGTACTGGGCCCATCCAAGGGCGGTATCCGTTATGCACCGGATGTAAACCTGGATGAAGTGAAGGCCCTTGCATCGTGGATGACGTGGAAATGCGCCGTTGTAAATGTGCCTTTCGGAGGAGCCAAGGGCGGCGTGCGCTGTGATCCAAAACAACTCTCCATGAGCGAACTCGAGAGGCTCACCCGGCGCTACACCGCCAATTTGCTTGAGGTGTTCGGACCCGACCGTGACATTCCCGCTCCCGACATGAATACAAACGAGCAGATCATGGCGTGGATCATGGATACCTACAGCATGAATTCACTGAAAACTGAAACGGCGGTTGTTACGGGCAAACCCATTATCCTGGGTGGTTCGCAGGGCCGAAAAGAAGCAACCGGACGCGGTGTTGTGACCGTTACTCTTGCGGCGCTGAGCAAAATCGGCCTTATGCCAAACAAAGCCACCGTGGTTGTGCAGGGTTTCGGAAATGTTGGATCGATATCAGCAGATCTGATGTACCAGCAGGGTTCCAGGATCATTGCCGTCAGTGATATATCAGGCGGATATTATAATGAGAAGGGCCTTAATATCCCCGAAATGATGGATTATTTGAAGTCGAACAACAACTCACTGGAAGGATACCCACATGCAGGCGCAATCAGTAACGAAGACCTGTTGGAACTGGAATGTGACGTTTTGATTCCGGCAGCCAAAGAAGATCAAATCAGCCGGGATAATGCTCCCAATATCAAAGCAAGAATCATTTCAGAAGGAGCAAACGGACCCGTAACTGCAAATGCAGACTCAATCCTGAATGACAAAGGCATTATGGTTATTCCCGACATTTTAGCTAATGCAGGTGGCGTAACGGTTTCGTACTTTGAATGGGTTCAGGACAGGCAGGGTTACTTCTGGACCGAGGAACGCGTGAACAGGCGACTGAACAGAATGATGCGAAGTGCCTTTGACAATACTTACGCTGTGAGCGAGCAATACAATATCACACTTCGTCAGGCTGCCTATGTGTACGCTATCGACAGGGTTGCAACCACTCTGAAAATGCGGGGAATCTACGCATAGTAACAGTGAAGAGTGCAGCGCTGAAAATATTCATACAATATCTCTACTCATGGCAAATGAGTCGTACCGGCTTACACTGAAATCAACATATGAGGAGTCGGAGCGTATTCCCGATTTTGTTAACGATCTGCAGTCCAGAAGTTCTCTGAACGAAGATGAAACCTCTACGTTGATGCTGCTTCTCAGTGAAGCTGTAACCAATGCCATTGAACACGGCAATCAGAATGATGAAGATAAAAATGTGGATGTCAGCATTCTGATCGATAAGGATGCCATTACGTCCATTGTGTCGGACGAAGGGGAAGGGTTTGACCCATCTGCCGTGAAGGACCCTCTGAAAGAGGAAAATCTTCTGGACGTTGGCGGCAGAGGTATTTTTTTAATCCGTGAACTCTCGGATACCTTCGAGTTTGAAGATGAAGGACGTACGGTTCGTTTTACCATCAAACGGCAGCAATGAATGTAACTTTACTGATTCCTCAGCATCAAACGGTTACGGCTGCATCGCACTAATTTTATCGATCTCACCGCTCAGCCTGAGCAGTTCGGCTTCTGCAACTTTGGCATCGTATTTTGCATTGGCCAGACGGCTTTCAGCGGCTACAAATGTTCGCTGTGCTTCCCTGAACTCCAGGGAGCTGATGGTTCCAAGCCTGAACCGTTCAATGGCAATTGAAAGCGTCTCCCCTGCATTATTCAGATTCTGTTCTTCAAGGTCAACCAGTTCTATACTGTTCTGGTATGCCCTGTAACGTGCCAGAAAATCCGACTCAAGAGCCAGCTTTTGAGATTCAAGGGCGAGTTCCGCATTCTTGTTATTGATTTGAGCATTTTGCACTCTGCGGTTGGTATCGAACCCGTTAAAAAGGTTGATTCTTGCCGTCAGCCCTACTGAAAATCCGGTTGTTTCATTCAGACGGAAAAACCCGCCGTCGTTCTCGTTCCGGCTGTAAGTATATCCTGATGAAAGCAGAATCTGCGGGTACCGCTCGCCACGTATCTCCTTCAGCTCAAGACGGCTTACTTCCTGCTGCATTCTGGCAACCGACAGTTCGGCATTATCACTCATCAGTTTATTGTATAGCTCTTCTCTCGACAACAGCCTGTTTACCCGAACATCACCTGATACCTCGAAATCACTTTCCGGATCTCTCGAGAGAAGACGGTTCATCAATATTTTTGCTTCTGTAAGCGTGTTTTCTTCACGGATCAGGGCAGCACGGTCGGCATTCAGGTCAGTTTGTGCCTGCAGTAGGTCGTATTCGGATCCAGAGCCGATTTCAACCTTTGTCTCTTCAATCTGGATGCGCTCCAGCGATACCTCAATATTATTCTCCAGCACCCGAATCTGTTCCGTAATACGGATGATGTTGAAGTAGGTCATGGCCACATCTGTAATCAGATTTTCAACATCCAGCCGAAGCGTCTCATCGCTGATATCCCTGAGTGTTTCAAGCCGGTCGTAAGCAGCAAACATCCGGAGTCCGTCGAACAGGGTCCAGTTTAAGTTTATGCCCGCACTGCTTGAGGTACTTCGTGCGCCGTTATTGGTCTGTGAATCACCGCCGGCCGATTCGAACTGGCTGTCCTCAATGCTCTCTCTGCGGTTTGCGGTTGCTTCCAAAGCAGGTAAAAACCCTGCATTACCGAGCGAAAAATTGTTTCCCGCCTGCGTCTGCAGGTTTCTTGATATCTGAATACCATAGTTGTTCTCAACTCCCAGCCGAATTGCATCTTCCAGGGTAAGTATTCCGGCCTGCCGGGCTTCAGTACGCAGCGGCAGTATACTTAAGATGATTAAAAGCGGCAGAGCCATACGGGCTTTAAAGTGCATTACATCAATAATTAATTATGAACTGTATTACGAAGTGGCTGCAGGTTCGAGCTCCTTATCAGCTTCAATCGCCTTCTCTATTCTCTCCTTCTTATCCCTTTTGCTGCTGGCAAAATAGCTGTAAATAGCGGGAATAACATAAAGGGTGAGTGCACTACCGATCAGAAGCCCGCCAATTACAGCAATACCCATGGAGGTTCTGCTTTCAGCTCCGGCTCCGAGGGCAAGAGCAATCGGAAGGATCCCCAAAATGGTTGAAATAGAGGTCATTAAGATAGGCCTGAAGCGTACAACGGCGGCATCCAGAATTGCTTCCATAATATCCATACCCTGATCCTGACGCTGGTTGGCAAATTCCACGATGAGAATACCGTTTTTGGCAATAAGTCCAATCAGCATCACAGCGCCGATCTGGCTGAAAATATTCAGTGTCTGATCGAAATACCACAGCGAAAGCAGTGTACCGAATATCGCAAGCGGCACGGTGAAGAGAATAATAAACGGATCTCTGAAACTCTCGAACTGAGCAGCCAGAACCAGATAAATAAGTACCAATGCAAGCATAAATATAAAGTTGAGGCTTGCAGCACTCTCAGCAAAGTCGCGAGAGGGTCCGGCCAGATCGGTAATCATCGTCTCCGGGAGAACCATATCCGAGATCTCATTCATGGCATCGATTCCGTCCCCTATAGTATAACCCGGGGCAAGGCCAGCCGAAATGGTTGCCGATTTAAACCGGTTAAAGCGGAAGAGCTGAGGCGGTGCACTCGTTTCCGTAATGGATACAAGGTTGTCGAGCTGTATCAGTTCATCCCCGGATCCTCTCACGTAGATGGTGCGGAGGTCCACCGGTTCGTTTCTAAAGCGCCTCTCCATTTGCCCGATAACCTGATACTGCTTGCCGTCCATGATAAAAAATCCAAATCGCGTGCCTGACAGGCTCAGCTGTAGAGTCCGGGCTATGTCGCGTGCGGATATTCCGAGCGTTCTGGCACGATCTCTGTCAATATCAATTTGCAGTTCAGGCTGGTTGAACTTCAGGTTAACTTCTGCAAATGTAAACGCCGGATGACTGTTGGCTTCCTGTAAAAAGCCGGGAATAACCTCCTCAAGCTGTTCCATATTCTGCGCCTGCAGTACGTACTGCACAGGCAGGCCGCCACGGGTATTACCGATCGACTGAGGCTGTGAAACAAAGGTCTGAGCTCCCGACAAATTCCGGAGCTCTGCAGTAAGCTGATTGGCAATCTGTTGCTGCGACCGTTCCCTTTCTCCTGCATCTTCGAGCTGAATAAATCCGAATGCGGAATTGACAGACGTAGAAGCCCCGAATCCGGGTGATGTAACGGTATTGATTGCGATCAGCTCCGGAACGGCGTTCTCAACCGTCGAAATCAGGGTGTCGACGTATGCATCCATATATTCATACGAAGCCCCCTCAGGTGCGGTAGCAAATATTCTCAGCTGCCCTCTGTCTTCCATGGGTGCCAGCTCTTTTGGCAGGGCTGTATAGAGTACACCGATCAGAATGGCGGAAGCTGCCATGATTGCAAAGGCCACCCACCGTACATTCATAAACGATTCGAGCGATTGCTTGTAAGCGTTGTTCATCTTTTGGAAGAAAGGCTCCGTAAAGCGGTAAAAACGATTCTTTTCAGCACCTTTATTCAGAATCTTGGTCGACAGCATGGGCGTAAGCGTCAATGCAACAAAAGACGAGATAATAACAGCACCGGCTATCACCACACCAAACTCCCTGAAAAGCCTTCCCGTAGTTCCGCCCAAAAAGAGAATCGGCAGAAAAACCGACACAAGGGCGAGCGATGTGGCTACAACTGCGAAGAAGATCTCCTTCGACCCCAGAATACCGGCCTCAATAATGGGCAGACCCTGTTCAAGTTTTGAGTAGATATTTTCAAGTACCACAATCGCATCATCCACAACGAGTCCGATAGCCAGAACAATGGCAAGCATGGTCAAAACATTGATGGAAAATCCTGCGATATACATGATAAAGAAGGATCCGATAAGCGCGATGGGGATCACAATAATGGGAATCAGAGTGGTTCGCCAGTCGCGCAGAAACAGGAAAATAACCGCAATTACCAGTCCGAGTGCCAGAAATATGGTTTGCTGAACTTCATTCACAGACTCCTGGATATACTCTGTTGTATCAAACCCCACAGCAATGCTCAAATCTTCGGGCAGGTCGCGTTCAATACGGTCAATCCTGTTGAAAAACTCCTCTGCGATAGCCAGCTGGTTCGAACCCGGCTGCGGAACGGCAACCACGCCGACCATCGGAATTCCGTTTCTTTTTAAAATCGTTCTCTGGTTCTGCGCTCCCAGTTCAGCATATCCGATATCGCCGAATCGGACTTTTCGTCCATCTTCCTCAAGGATAATCAGGTTATTGAACTCTTCGGGTGTGGTAAGCCGTCCCATGGTTCTCACCGACAGCTCCGTAGTCATTCCTTCGATACGGCCCGACGGCAGCTCCACATTCTCTCTGTCGAGAGCCGCCTGTACATCCAGCGGGGTAAGACCGTATGCCGCAAGTTTGAGCGGATCCATCCAAAGCCTCATCGCATATTGGCGGGAACCCCAGATCATGATCTCACTCACGCCCGGAATTGTCTGCAGCTGCTCTTTAAAAATGTTGTCTGCAATCGAAGTCAGATTTAAAAGATTCCGCCGATCACTTCTCACATTGAGGAAAACAATAGGAAACGCATCTGCGTCTGCCTTGGTAACTGTTGGCGGGTCAGCATCAGGAGGAAGCGACCCTTGAGCACGTGATACGCGATCACGTACATCATTAGCTGCAGCTTCGAGGTTAATTTCCAGTTCAAACTCAACCGTAATCGTGCTTCTTCCCTCGCGGCTCACAGATGTAAGGGTCCGAATGCCGGCAATTCCGTTTACCGACTCCTCCAGTGGTTCAGTAATCTGCGATTCAATGACATCTGCATTGGCACCCACGTAATTTGTGGATACCGTTACAATCGGAGGATCAACGGAAGGGTATTCCCTGACTCCCAGATAGAAAAATGATATAGCTCCGAACAGAATGATAACAATCGACATGACCGAAGCCAGCACCGGCCGCCTGATACTGAGTGAAGATAAACTCATAGTTCGCTGGATTTGGTCAGTTCAGAAATTTCCACTTCCATGCCGGGCCTCACCTGAAGCAGGCCGGTTGTTAAGACGGTATCGCCCCGTTCAAGTCCGCTCAATACCTGGGCTTTATTGCTTGTACGGATCCCCGTATTGATAAATGCCTGTTCAACAACACCGTCCCGTACCAGGTACACCTTTTGCCTGTTCAGTTCGGGCATGATGGCAATGGTGGGAATCATGAGCGCGTCGTCGATCTGTTCGAGAATAAGTTCAATATTGGCAAACGCGCCGGGGTACAGCAGTTCATCATCATTTTCACTGATTGCGCGCACCTGAAGCGTTCGGGTTTGGGTGTTGATTCGAGGCTCTACAGCATATACGCGTCCTGTAAATGTAGAATCCACACCCTGTACGTCAAACAGGATCTGATCGTCGACCGATATTTTTGAAAGATACCTCTCGGGTACGGAGAAATTTATTTTAACAGGGTCAATCTCCTGGAGAGAAGCAATACGGGTGCTTGGACTCACATAGCTGCCCGGGCTCACATATTTCAGCCCTACAATACCGCTGAAAGGTGCCCGTATTTCGGTTTTTGCTATCTGAGCGTTAATCAGTCTCATTTCGGACCGCAGTACGTTCACCTCATTCAGTGTGGCATCGTACTCATCCTGGCTTATACCGCCCCTCTCAAGCAGCCTCCTCTGACGCTCTTCCCTCTGCTCGGCAAGATTCAGTCTGAATGAGGCTCTTTGCAATTGAGCCTGCAGCTCACTGTCGTTTACTTTTACAAGCAGCTGACCTCTTCGTACACGGCTTCCCTCATCAAAAAAGATACGGGTTACAATTCCTGTAGCATCAAAACTGAGCTCTACACTCTCATTCGCTTCCACCGAACCGCTTGTAAAAATTCTGTCCTGAATTGATTCAGGTTCAAGCTCCACCGCCTCCACCTGCAGTGCTGCACTGTTCCCAAAACTTCCCTGCGGAGAACCTGGTCCGGCATCTTCACCAAAAAGTGAGGTTATTTTCGGATAGGAAAGTGCACCAATCACCACAAGAACCAGCGTAATAATCAGCGTGCGTTTACCAACTTTACTCATGTAACTACTTAATCTGCATTATTAATTAATTATCCAACGATCAAACTTATCATATAGTTCTGAGAGATAAGCACCGATTTTGTAAAATGTTGTCTTCCAATCAATAAAAAAGGCGATTCCTTTCAGGAACCGCCTTTGATTTTACTTCGTAATGCTGCCTTAAAATAATCAGGCAATCTGGGCGTCAAGCTGCTTTTTGATCTGTGATTTCGGAACTGCGCCAATGATCTGATCCACAACCTGACCATTCTTAAAGATCAGCAGAGCGGGAATGCTTCGGATTCCGTACTTCACGGAAACCTGCGGATTGGTATCGACATTCACCTTGCCGATCTTCGCCTTGCCCTCATACTCACCGGCAAGTTCTTCAACAATGGGACCAACCATACGGCACGGGCCACACCACTCCGCCCAAAAATCGACCAGTACGGGATCGCTGGATGTTTCAACTTCATCTGAAAAGTTAGTATCTGTCAATTCAAGTGTCTTACTCATAATTCAATTTTGTTTTAATTTTGTTAAATGTCTCGGATAAAAATCTTAAATGCACATAATAAGTTCCTATCGGTTTTATCACGAAATACTATAAAACAGGAGGCCAACTACCTGGCACCGTTGCTTTTTGTGAGCTGAACCGAATCTTTTCCAACAAGATTTCTCAGGTTGCCTAACAGCTCATTATTTGGCTCAACAACAAACTTTCTGACATTCATCCGCAGAGGCCGTCTGGCATGCTCGCTATCGATAACCAGTTTTACCGGAGTTTCCCCTTTATGAATACTGAAAAGGGTAGCCATCTGATGAAGGTCGTCCCTGCTCAGTTCAGCCGTTTGCAGCTGGATTTTGAGCTGGAGCTGATTTTGAAATTTTTCACGCAGATTTTCAACCCTCTCCATGGATGATGCGATAATTTTCGGCGGTTCATCCCTGTGCGAAACGCTGCCTTCCAGAAGTACAACCGTATCCGGTGCGATCAGCCCCTGGTGACGGTCGAACACCTCGCTGAAAATGAGTACTTCGGTGCTGCCTGTAAGATCCTCGATCTGTGCAAACGCCATTGGGCGGCCTTTTTTATCCGATATTCGTTTTACGGCTGTAAAAATACCAATGATCTTCACCGTATCCCTGTCGTTAAGCCTTGACAGTTCATCCTGCGACAGCGTATGAGTTGCGAACAGTGACGCATCTTCCCTGTACTTATCAAGCGGATGCCCGCTCAGGTAGAAACCGATGAGCTCACGTTCTTTATTCAGCCGCTCGATATTGGTCCATGGCGGACAGTCTCTGAGCCGCGGTTCACTGGCCAGGCCGCCGCTGCCGCCTTCCCCGCCGAAAAGGCTTACCTGGTTGAGCCGTTCTTCTTCCTGTTTACGGGACGCGTAGCTGATTACATCTTCGATGCTGGCAAGCAGTTGTGCGCGATTTTGGTGCAGCTCATCGAAAGCACCTGCCTGAGCCAAACTCTCAATCGTCTTCTTGTTGCATACCCTTGTGTCGATCCGGGCAGAGAAGTCGAATACAGATCGGAACGGCCCTTTCTTTTCACGCTCTTCCACCAATTGTGCAATCGCGGACGAACCCACTCCCTTAATCGCAGAGAGACCGTACTGAACCCTTCCGTTTCGGGCTACAAAACGTCCCTCACCCGTGTTGATATTGGGCGGATCAACCGGGATCCCGATTCTCTGGCACTCCTCAATAAAGAAGCTGACCTTCTTGATATCGTTCATATTATGACTAAGCACCGCGGCCATGTATTCTGCGGTGTAGTTCGCCTTGAAGTACATGGTATGATAGGCTACCACGGAATAGGCTGCGGAGTGCGACTTGTTAAACCCGTAGCCGGCGAACATGGCCATTTTATCGAATACTTCCTTTGCCGTTTTTCTGTCGTAGCCTTTCTCTACAGCCTGACGTACAAATTTTTCCTCTTCGGGAGGCAACAGTTCCGGCTTCTTCTTGCCCATGATGCGCCGCAAGACATCCGCTTCTCCAAGGGAGTAGCCGCCCATCCGCTGAGCCACCATCATGATCTGCTCCTGGTAGATCATGATTCCGAAGGTAGGCTCCAGGATATCCTTCAGGTCTTCATGGTCGTAGGCCACCTTCTCCTTGCCGTGCTTCCGGTTTATGTAGTCTGGAATAAACTGCATCGGGCCCGGCCGGTAGAGGGCGTTCATCGCAATAAGATCGTTAATGCCGGTGGGCTTCAGCTGCTTCAGGTATTTGCGCATACCGTCCGATTCAAATTGGAAAATACCTACCGTCGCCCCGTTCTGAAACATTTCATACGTCTTTTCATCATCCAGCGGGATGTCGTCCAGATTGTACTCCGTACTGTGATTTTCCTTGACCAGCTGAATGGCCGTTTTCAGGATTGAAAGGGTTTTGAGGCCCAGAAAATCCATCTTCAGCATTCCGGCGTCTTCAATCACCTTGCCGTCGAACTGTGTTACATAGAGATCTGCGTCTTTGGCAGTACAGACCGGAATGTATTTCGTGAGTTTATCGGGTGCTATAATAACTCCGGCAGCGTGGATTCCGGTATTTCTGACCGATCCCTCAAGGGTCTCGGCCATCTGCAGTGTCCGGCCTTCAAGGATATCCTCTTCCTTGATTTCACGCAGCTCTTTTACCTCTTTAAAAGCATCTTCCAAAGAGATCCCGATGGTTTCGGGCACCAGTTTGGCAATGCGGTCGGCGTCGGATAGTGGCAGATCCAGCACGCGTGCAACATCGCGCACAGACGATCTTGCAGCCATTGTGCCGAATGTTATGATATGCGCCACCTGGTCGCGGCCGTATTTTTCAACCACATAATCAATTACTTTCTGGCGGCCGTCGTCATCAAAATCGATATCTATATCGGGCATGGATACCCGCTCCGGATTCAGAAACCGCTCAAACAGAAGGTCGTATGTGAGCGGATCGATATTGGTAATTCCGGTGCAGTAAGCAACCACCGATCCGGCTGCGGAGCCTCGTCCCGGACCAACGTAAACGCCCATTTCCCTTGCAGCACGAATAAAATCCTGTACGATCAGGAAGTATCCCGCAAACCCCATCGACTCAATAATGCTGAGTTCATGGTTGATCCGGTCCATCACCTCATCGGTCATCTCTTCGTACCTGTCCTCAGCTCCTTTCACGGTGAGATGCCGGAGAAATTCATCCTCCGTGGCAAAGCCTTCCGGAAGGGAAAAATTGGGAAGGATTACATCGCTTTCGAGATTAAGCGGCTCTATTTTATCCGCAAGCTTCTGAGTATTTGAGATGGCCTGAGGCAGATCGGCAAAAAGCCCCTTCATCTCATCCTGGGTTTTAAAATAGAATTCGTCGTTGGGGAAGCCGAAGCGGCGGTCACGCCCCTTGCCGATCGGGGTTGATATCAAGTCGTTGTTGTCGATGCAGAGCAGTGCATCGTGGGCCTTTGCATCCCCCTTTTCAAGGTAGAACGTGTTGTTTGTGGCAATGACGGGAATGGAGTATTTCTCAGAAAATTCGAGCAGCACGCTGTTCACGCGTTCTTCCTCTTCGAGCCCATGCCGCATCAGCTCGATGTAGAGATCTTCGCCAAACAGGTCGTGCCACCACTTCAGCGCTTCCTCAGCAGCTGCTTCACCCCTGTTCAGTATCAGGTCGGGCACTTCACCCAGAATCCCCCCTGTGGTTGCGATCAGGCCGTCGTGATATTTTTTAACCAGCTCACGGTCGATACGGGGAAATTTATAGTAGTACCCCTCAATGTAACCGAGTGAACACATTTCGGAGAGATTACTGTACCCCTCCATGTTTTTGGCAAGAAAGATCTGCTGATATCTTTTGTCCCTGTTATCGCGGGTAAAACTTTTCTGATGGCGGTCTTCCACAAAGTACGCTTCAAGCCCCAAAATAGGTTTGATTCCGGCGTCGTTTGCCGCTTTTGTAAAATGAAATGCGCCAAACATGTTACCGAGGTCGGTTATGGCCACTGCAGGCATTCCGTCTTTCTTTGCCTTTCCGACAAGGTCTTTAACTCCGGATGCCGCCTGAAGCACGGAAAATTTTGTATGGTTATGCAGATGGACGAACGGTGAATCAACTTTTTGAGCGGCCGCCTCCCTGGAAAGATCAATTGACTCCCTTGTATCTTCATCCTCGCCCGTAACTCCGCGGCTTTTCAGTTCTTCAACCCGGGGCATGTAGTGCGAAGGATCGATCAGCGCAGAGGGTGACGTTCTTTCCTGCATTTGATTTGCGGGAAATACCGGCTGAATTACTCCGATCCGAACCAGTTCCAGAAAGGCCCTGGCGGTTGCATCCACATCCGCTGCCGCATTGTGGGCTTCCTCAAAACCAATTTCGAAAAGCTTTTGGTGGAGTTCTGCCAGCGTTGGCCACTTAAATCTGCCCCTGCCACCCGGAATAGCACAATATTCGGTGGATTCATCCTTTGTGTCGATGGCAATTTTTTGCGTGAGCGGGTTTTCACGCTCAAGCCTCAGATACTCCGACCCCATGATGCTAAGATCGAACTCAAGATTATGGCCGACTACAAATGCACTTTTCCCGAGGTCCCGGTTAAAGTACTCAATTGCCTCTTCGAGCGGAATCCCTTCGCGACGGGCCCTTTCGGTTGAGATGCCGTGCACTTTTTCTGAATTGAACGGTATAGTAAACCCATCCGGCCTGATGATGTAGTCGCCTGAAGAAACCAGTTTCCCCTTCTCATCGTGCACCTGCCATGCAAGCTGAACACAGCGCGGCCAGTTATCAAAATCGGTAAGCGGTGCCGAGTAATTTTGCGGAAGGCCGGTAGTTTCGGTATCAAAAATCAGGTACATAAACGGGAGACGATCAGATTGCTTTCTCAATTCATTTTACACTGTTGAATATAGCAACCGCCATCCGAAATGCAGAATTAAAATCCCCGGTTCAGGCAGCAAAACCATTCATCTTTTACGGAAATTTTTTCAATACCCGATGCACTGCACCCGAGGATTCAAGAACACTGTTCTTCAGGCTGAATCCGGATACGTTAAAGCTTAGAGGCGCCGGTGAAGCTGAAAAAATATCCTCACCGGTTACCCGTGCAGGGTTTTTTACCCTTGCCAGGGTGATGTGGGGCCGGAATGGCCTAAGGTCCGGCTCCGTAAAGAGTGATAATTGATTCTCAATCTTTTTCTGAAGGTTAAACAGTTCAGGGGTACCTTCAGCGCCGGCCCAAACAACTGCCGGACTTCTTTTATCAGGAAATGCTCCTATCTCCTGAACGGTCATTTGAAAAGATCTGAAACGTACTTTTTGAAGGCTTTCGCAGATTATATGGCTCTTTTCCCGACTTTGCTCTCCCAAAAACAGTAGCGTGAGATGCATGTTTCGGGGTGCCGTTTTTTTAATACCTGAGTTATCGGGTATCCATGCGGCCAGCTGTTTGCGAATCTGAGACGGCGGATCGATCGACACAAACAGACGCATCCTCTTACCTCTTCACCCTGAACGTATCCGGAAGACTGTCCGGTTCCGCGGAATCCCATTCCAATCGATCGACCCTGGCTGCTGCAGGTCCCTCTTTCAGCTTGTCCATCATCTTGCTCACATCTTCATCGTCACCAGTTATGAGAGCTTCAACCGACCCGTCGGGCATGTTCATAACCCAGCCATTCAGATTCAGCCGGCGAGCGTTCTGCACTGTAAAATGGCGAAAGCCAACACCCTGAACCCTTCCTTGAATTTTAATCTTTCTTTTCTCCATATTGAGAACCTTTCGAATTGGAGTGTCGCTGCTTCTGACTGCAACAATTTGTTCTTTAATTTACGATATTCTCACTTTACACAATGATTTAACAATGGTTTTGATTCCATGACCCTTACACAACTGTCTTACATCGTAGCAGTAGACAAGTATCGCCACTTTGCAACGGCTGCTGAAAAAAGTTATGTAACGCAGCCCACATTGAGTATGCAGATTCACAAGCTTGAGGATGAGCTGGGAGTGACCATTTTCGATCGCTCCAAGTCGCCGGTGATCCCCACGGAGATCGGTGAAAAAATCATTGAACAGGCAAAATCCATTCTTAAAGGGTCGAAAGAACTAACCGACATCGCCAATTTTACTGAAAACGAACTCAAAGGAGTTTTTAAGGTTGGAATCATTCCTACAATCGCCCCCTATCTGGTACCGCTCTTCCTTAGGTCTTTTGTAAAGCAGTACCCTAATGTGCAGCTTATTTTTGAAGAGCTTTTAACAGAAGAGGTTCTGGAGAAGCTGGGGAATGACCAGCTGGATGCGGGAATCATTGCCACTCCTGTGGAGCAAAGTTTTATCTATACGGACGATCTTTTTGTAGAACCTTTTCTGGGTTACCTGTCAAACAGCCATCCCCTGATTGAGAAAGCTAAATTGACGGTTGAGGACCTGAATCAAACCAATATCTGGCTGCTCAATGAGGGCCACTGTTTTCGTGATCAGGCCGTTAAACTTTGCAGGGATGGAGAAAAACATGGCAAAAAGTATAAGAAAGCGGCTATTGAGTTTAAAAGCGGCAACCTGGAAACATTGAAAAAACTTGTAGAACAGAACTTTGGCATGACGCTGCTGCCCTGGACAGCTGTAAGCGAATTTGACGGAAGCTGTTCGAGTGCGATCATCAAAGAGTTTGAAGACCCGGTTCCCTCCCGCAAGGTACGTCTTGCCTACGGTAGAAAACATCTTAAACAGACCATCATCAGTGCGTTCAAGGATGCAATCTGCAGCTCTATTCCAAAAGAGCTCAAAACAACCGAAAAGCGCGTGCTGATTGAGTAAACCTGAGCCGAACCGGATCACTATTGCCCTGCTGAGGGTACCCGGAAGCAGAACCGAGTCCGCAAATTTTTTTTAATCGACATGTTACTCCCAAACGAACTTTATCCGCACCTGTAAAGGTTATGGAAGCTTTTTCAACCCAATGGTTTACCGCTTATTATGTCTCGCTGGGAGCGCTGCTGATCAGCTATGGCATCTATCTGTTTTTCCGCACCGATTACGTAAAACACTTTTTAATCGAGGCTGCGGGTCATGAATCCCCGCCCCGCATATGGCGAACGGTTCTCAAATACCTTCTGCTGTTTACCATACCGGGACTCATACTCTCTTTTTTTCCTTTTTCCTGGATCGAGCTGCTTTTCTCCATATGGTGCCTTGTCATCATCTACGTGTGCGGGCAACTAATCCTGATGTGGAAGCATACGGCACGTGCCATTCTGGATAACAGTGAAGAACTGAACCGCAAGATCCGGATCGGTGCTGCAAATATGATCTCCATCGGCATTATTCTGTTTTTGCTTACCTACATCCTGCTGCAAAGAAACAATGTGGGCTGATCCGTTGTTTGGCATCATTAACCTGAACATCATCAAGTAAATCCGGCAACCCATGGTTATTCAAAAATCGGGATATCACGGACTCTTTTTTCCGGAGCTGGGGATCGCTCTCGACGGGTATCATCCTGAGGCTGACTATGTTTTTGTGAGCCATGCCCACGCCGACCACATGACCCGTAACCGGAATGCCGTTGCAGTAGCTTCGGAGCCCACGCTGGCCCTTATGGAACGCCGGGGGTTTCGCGGAACAGAACATCCGCTTTCATTCGGCGAATGGCTTGAAGGGGATAATTACAGGGCCCGACTCTACCCTGCCGGACATATTCTGGGTTCGGCAATGATCTATGTTGAATCGGACATGGGGTCGCTCTTATATACCGGTGATTACAGAACCCCGCCATCGCCCGCAACCGAGGGTTTTGACGCTCCAGAATCGGCAGATCTATTGATTACCGAGGCTACATTCGGCCTTCCCATCTACAAATGGAAATCGTATGACGAACTGTATGATGATATCCGTTCATTTGCAGACCAAACACTCTCTGACGGGGAAACACCTGTATTTCTTGCCTATAACCTGGGCAAAGCACAGGAAATCATGCATATTCTTTCACCTCTCGGACACCCCGCAATGATTCACGGGGCCGGCTACAAGCTATGTGACGTCTATGAACAGTTCGGGGTTTCGCTGGGCAAATACTCCGCATACAACAGAGAAACCTGCAAAGGCAAGATACTGATTGCGCCGTCATCAGCTCTAGGCACCGGCTTCGCTTCGAATGTCAAAAAGAAAAGGATTGCCTATTGTTCAGGATGGGCAGCCAATGAATCAAGGCGAACACAGCTTACCGTTGACAAATTAATACCCATTTCGGATCACCTTGATTTTTTTGAACTGATCCGGTTTTGCGAAGAGCTCGATCCGGGCAAAATCATGATTACCCACACTCCCAATCCGGATGTAGTAAAGCACTATCTGGATGAGCGCGGTTTGGAATCCTCTTTTCTTGAAATGGAGATTGAACCGGCTGACTAGGCGTCAACCCGCGGACATGTTACGTTTTTTCAAATACAGGTTTTTCCGCTTTTGGCCTTTTTGCTGAACTCTGAACAGAAGACTCCTGATCATTTGACTGAGATGATTGGCTGAGCGGAATGGTGAACATAAACGTTGTGCCGATTCCTGACTTGCTCTCAAACCAAAGAGAGCCGCCATGCCCCTCTATAAATTCTTTACAGAGCATCAGACCCAGGCCGCTACCCTTTTCATTGTCTGTACCGCGTTTTGTAAAGTGGTTTTTCGAAAAAAGCTTTTTCTGATCCTGTTCCCTGATTCCCGTCCCCTCATCAATCACATGTATTTCTGCCATTCCGTCCAGCTCCGACCGGAACGCTTTTATCCTGACAGAATCTTCCTTTTCGCTAAATTTAATTGCGTTAGCGACAAGATTCCGGACCACCAGTTTTACCATATCATAATCAGCCTTCACTTCAATGGCTTTGGGCACATCCAGATCAAGGATAACCCCTTTTTTCTCTGCCTGGAACTGAATCTGATCGGTTACCGATTTAACGCCCTGATGCAGAGGAAAATCGCGAACATTTAGTTTAATTCCGTTCATCTGTGCCTGCGCCCAGGCCAGCAGATTATCCATCATGCTTGCATTTTCCTGTAGGTTACGCT
The DNA here is from genome assembly GCF_003150675.1 of Rhodohalobacter mucosus. Lineage (NCBI taxonomy): Bacteria > Pseudomonadati > Balneolota > Balneolia > Balneolales > Balneolaceae > Rhodohalobacter > Rhodohalobacter mucosus. The sequence goes on from NZ_QGGB01000002.1 coordinate 116,714, forward strand.
CCAGTGTTTTGGTAATTTCGGCCATCTCAGCCTGTGAGAGATCGTGATCGCGAACCAGGTAAATCAGGCTTTGAAGCGAGCTCAGGGGTCCCCTGAGATCGTGAGCAATAATGGCAAAGAGTTTGTTTTTGATATCATTGATTTGCTCCAGCTCCTCATTTTGCTCCTGAACCGTAGAATTCATCTCATTCAGCTGGCGGTTACTGGCTTGTAGCTTCTCATTAACTTTTTTCCGCTTTTGGTTCGATTTTACCAAAACCAGAGCTGCCACCAGCAGAATGCCACCGGCAATCATGGCCAGAATAATAAGCCACTGCTGAAGCTGAACAAGCGCCTGAGCCTCCTGCTCCCTCTCCCTCAGATCGTCTGACTGTTCGAGTGTTTGCTTTACATTGAAGAGGGTTTCATATTCGGCCAGCAGGCGTGCTTTATCGGCTGTTTCAAGGCTGTCTTGCAGCCGGTCGCGCTCTTCGAGCCACCTTAGTGATTCACTGTAATTTCCGGCTTTGCGGTAGGCCCGATAGAGATTATCATATGATGAAAGCCTGAGCGTGGCATAGCCCTCATTTTCAACAGCCAGATTGGCCCTTGCATACCATCGTATTGCCTGAACCCTGTTATCGCGCTCCATTTCAAGTTCACCGAGGGCAGCTGCAGTGTAATATTCACTTTCCGCATCCCCCTGATTCCTGCTCTCCTCAAAGGCGAACAGCAGCAGTCGCATTGCTTCCTGATAGTTACCCCGCTCACGCTCCATTACTCCCAGGTTATGATAGAGACGTATCCGGATCTGCGTATCCATTCGTTGGTCGGAAAGTTCAAGTGCTTCTACGTAGTATGTTTCGGCTCTTCCAAAATCACTGAGATCGCGGTAGAGATTGCCCAGATTCAACAGAGTACTTTGCAGGATTTCTGATAGCTGCTTTGCACGGCTTATCTCTTCCGCCCTCACAAGGAAATACTCTGCCTGTTCAGGATTATCCATATCCAGGAATTTCCATCCTACCAGGTTACTGGCGGCAGCAATGAATGCAGAGTCGTCTGCCTGATCTGCAAACTCAAGTGCTTCATAGTATGCCCTCAGCGCCTCTGTATCGTCGCCCAATGCCGACCATGCATCAGCTGATTTGATGGCTATTCCGGCTTTGCGCTCGTAGTTACCAAGAGAGTCGGCCAGAAACGAAGCCCGCCCGAACCGTTCAACCGCCAGCACGTAATTGCCTTGTATTGAGTTGGCTTCTGCCTTCAGCTCCTGAAGTATTCCTTCCTGAAATGGAGAATCAGCATACAGAGCCGCCTGATCTGTCATAATGAATACCGAATCGGGCATCTCTTTTTCGAGATAGTATTTGCTTAATCCCGTCAGGACTGAAAATTTCCCGTCATTATCGTCTATGCGTTCAGCCACTTCATATCCCAACAAAAGCCACTCTTTTGCTTCCTCCAATTCAGAGTTGAGGATAAGAATATCTGAGAGGTCTGCAATCGAAGAGACTGTGGAAGGCTCCATCACTGCGGGATTGATATGGGTACGCAAACTGTCTGCCCTCTCATTCTGCGCCTGTAAAGAGAGCGGCAGTATCAAAACCGATAATGTGATCAGAGACCTGTACATTTAATTGCAGATCATGGACTTTTTTATGTGTACGTTATGCACACCAGCACGCACTCCTACTTACCATCGCCATTCACTCACAATGTCACTTCTCATTGTTTTAAAATATTTTACGGAGCCAGCCAGACTGTATGCACTTCATTTATTAGAGAAGGAGTGATGAAAACCAAAAACGTATCGAAATTTTTTCAGCGGCTTGAAATTTTGAAAGACGGGTTCACCGACTGAGGCAGTCTGTCGCGTTCCATTTTTCTTTCAAAAGCCTTTTCTACGTCTTTAAGTGTGTCGGAATCATCGGGGGCAAGATCCCAGCGAATAGCCCTGAACCGCGGGAGGCGCAGAGTATAGCCTGCCTTGGTTCTTTTATTGATCTGTATATCATCAAACTCGATTTCCACAACGATACCCGGCTTTAAACCCAGGGTGGGACCGTACCGCTCGACGGCGAGTTTTTTTAGCTCGGTATTCAGGCGCTTCAGTTCTTGGTCTGTATAACCGCCATATGCTTTGCCTATCGGGATATACTCTTCTTCATATCTTTCGTCTTCCTTTACCGAAATACCGAGTGTAAAATCTGAATAAAGTCCGCCCCTTCTGCCGCTTCCAGCGTGTGCGTACATGATCACCGTGTCGAATGAACCGCCGGGCTCTTTTACCTTCAGCCATGTTTTTCCGCGCTGACCATATTCGTATCTGCTGAACCTCTTTTTCAGCATCAACCCTTCATTGCCATGGCTGACTGCCCTATTGAACAACTCTTCAACATCATCCTCGTCATTCAGTTCAAACCGGGTTGTTACCGGGATACCGTATTGGTCAGACAACTTCTCAAGCAGATCCCGCCTTTCTTCAAGGGTCTGTTCAAATACTGTCTGGCCATCGTGTGCAAGCAGATCAAATGCAATGAACAGGACTGGATATTGGGATTGAATTTTTTTGTCCGGTTTTTTGATGCCCATTCTTTTCTGCAACATCTGAAAGGGCATGATCCTGTCATCCATAAACACGCAGATTTCACCATCCAAAACGGTACTGCTCAGCTGTGCTGACGCGAAAAACCGAACCACTTCCGGAAATGAACCTGTAATCTGGTTAAGGTCGCGCGAGTAAATTTCAACCTTACCACCATCGGCATGAACCTGTGCGCGCATACCGTCAAACTTTTCCTCTGCAACATAGCCGCTGACATCCTCCACGGCCCTGTTTTCGATCGGTGAAGCCAGCATGAAAGAGAGAGGATGAAACATTTTGAAGCCGGCTTCATGGAGTTTACCCGAGCGCGCCAGTTCTGCCGTACGGCCGATGCTGCCCGTAATCATGTGCACAAAACGAATCTCTTCCCGGTCTTCACTGAAAGCTTTCGATATGGCGGAAACCAGGCTTCGGGTTTCAAAACCGATCCGAAGAGATCCCTGCCCCATCATTCTGATCGAATAGACAATCTCAACGGGCGTCATGCGGCTCCACATGGCATGCAGAAGTCCAGATTTGGCATCTCTCGACGACACCTCACTCAGACGGAAAAACCACTCTTCCATCTCAGGAAGCGATATCTCTTCCGGGGAGCGCTTGATTGCAGCTTCGGGTATGTTTTCCATCAGGCGCCCAATGGTTTCGGAGTTGCTTCCGGTTGCCGTGCGACAGGGTTTGAATACAAGATCGTAATCAATTTCACAAAAAGATGAGGCGGCAAGTCCTGCGGTTCGGCTGCCTATAGACGCTTTTCTGCTGCTGATTGAGGCAAACGCCCCCTCACCAATGAACTGTGCCGCAAGACGTACGTCGTCATTGCTCTGAAGAGCACTCAGAAATCCGGCGCAACGCCTGATTTTGGCATTGCTTCCGCGTGTGCGCCGAATCGCGTCTATGCATTCACAAAGGGATCTGAATGTTGCTTCCATGAAAATTTTTTCCAACTGCCGCTGCACAAATCCAACAACACGATGACCGCTATCGGTCCCCGAGCCATCAATAGCGTTCCCTGATTAGACCGAGTAAGCGCCCCGTTTCCCGTCTCAGGGTATTGTTGCCGATCACGTAGTTATTGTGAATGATGCTGAAGCTCAGGCGTTTGCCCGAATTTGTGTAGATATAACCGCTGAGTGCAGTATTGTTGCTCAGGGTGCCGGTCTTTGCATAAACAAACGGCGGCTCACCTTCCGGAGAACGATAGTAGCCGCGAAGTGTTCCGCTTACCCCTCCGGCAGGGAACCAGCTCAGCACATTTTCTTCCCCATATTCATCCATCAGTTTCTCCAGAAGATATACCACGCTGCGCGGTGTTATAAGGTTGTATCGGGTGAGTCCGGATCCGTCTCTCCATTGCGGACGATCCGGCAGATCCTGGAAATAATTATCCAGTGACCAGGAAATGGCGTTCGAGGAGTTCAGCGTTCCGGATTGCATTTCCGATATCATCAGCATTAGCTGTTCGGCAACAAAATTGTCACTTTCCAGCATCAGGCGTTTGTAGAGTGTATCTGCAGGCGTGGCGTGTAGCGTTTGCTCAAACCTGAGATCATTTCGATCAGTATAATCCACAGGCCGGTTCAGTGTGTCCGCAAGCATCTCCGTAATCAGGCCGCTGTCATATTTAAACGGGATATTTCGTTCCTGTCTGGCGGTATCCGACCTGGGTGAATAAAAGACAGTATTGGTTTGATAGTCCCTGCGCACAAGCTCCATCTGTTCACCGTCCCATCCCAGATTTTCAATATACCGCTCAAAAAATGCCGGCTTCACCGGCTCCTCTTCGTTAAGCATTACCAGGGCTACCTGCTGTGCCTGCAGCCGCATTATATTTCCATACACGGGAAAGGGGGATTTTTCAGGGGCATAGGCCGCAGGATACCAATCCCATGGCCATCCCTCACCGAAATGGTTATCTTCATAGTGACCATCGAAATATACCAGTGTTTCGGGCCGGTCTTTCAGAAAGCGGTAGGCACCGTTTGTCTCGAAGTTGGGGTTAAGAAACGCGGGATCTCCCGTTCCCCTGAACCAGAGTGTATCATTTCGCACCGTGTAGCGAAGCGAAGGCAGAGTATCAGGCAATGCTTTAAGCGAGGCATAGAGGGTAAATATTTTCATATTGGAGGCAGGGGTGTAATACCGGTCTCCGTCCCTGTCGTATAGCACTGAATCCGCTTCCGGATCGTAGAGAACAAAACCCGTTGTACTCTGACTGAATACGCCGGACTCTTCAAAAAAGCGCTCTACGGGTTCTGAAGTTTCAGGTTCATCCGGCAGAGTGGCGCTTTCCGGAGATTTGCAGGATATCATGGCCAGGATGGACAGAGAGCAGAGTAGTAGAATGAGCTTTGGAAACATTGGGTTCACTACATTATTTAATTTATTCGACACCAAGAACGGCAGCGTACTTTGAATCGAATTTATACGCTTATGAAAAGATTTTTGACCGTAGAAAAATAGTCATTTTATTCAATTTAACAGATCGCGGGTTTGCGGTTGAGGGACAAAAGATTAATTTAAAACCTCATTTTTTAAAAATATTCACCTTTCATGACCGAACTTATTACCGGTATCCAGCAAGTGGGAATTGGGGTAACCGATATTGACGAAGCCTGGGCTTTTTACAGGTCTCTATTCTGCATGGATGTTCCTGTGTTTGATGATGAGGCAGAAGCCGCCCTGATGACCCTCTATACAGGTGGCACTCCGCATTCGCGTCGCGCACTTCTCGCCCTGAACATGAACGGCGGAGGCGGTTTTGAAATCTGGCAGTTTAAAAGCCGCAAGCCCAAAGAGTCCGGATTTACCGTTTTACCCGGCGATCTCGGCATTAACGCCATACGGCTGAAATGCAGGGATATCGAAAAAGCTCATCAGTCAATGAAAGACTATGCTTCCCGAATTCTGACGGCACCCGATGGTTCTCAGCATTTTCTGGTAAGAGATCCGTATGGGAATCTTTTTCAGATTGTTGAGGGAAATTCCTGGTTTCTGAAAAATACGCAACCGATGGGAGGGGTTTGCGGCGTGATGATCGGCGTGTCTGACATTGATGCATCACTCCCGCTTTACACAGGCGTACTTGAGTTTGATGACATTGTTTATGATGAGTCCGGCACATATGGTGATCTTGGAGACGAGATCAGTGCCAGAAGAGTGCTGCTCAGAAAAAAACAGGCACGTAATGGTGCTTTCAGCCGCCTGTTTGGTCATGTTGACATTGAACTGATCCAGATTAGCGGCCGAAAACCAAGAAAGGTGTATGAAAACAGGTATTGGGGCGATCCGGGCTTCATCCATGTCTGTTTTGATGTAAACGATATGGACCGCCTGAAGACAGCCTGTGAAGAGAACGGATATGAGTTCACCGTTGACAGCGATTCAAGTTTCGACATGGGGGAGGCTGCCGGAAGATTCTCATATATCGAGGATCCGGACGGAACCCTGATTGAATTTGTAAACACCCACAAGCTGCCGATCATGAAAAAATGGGGCTGGTACCTTAACCTTCGCAAGAGGAAAAAACAGAAGCCGCTGCCCAACTGGATGCTTAAAACCCTCAGCCTGAACCGGGTGTCGGGCTGATTATTGGGTGATCAGCAAAAAGACCGGTCGATATATGGTGGACGATGAGTGATGAGCGACCTGTGAATTGACCTAATTAAAGAATGTCGCCTATTATTATGCCTTCAGCTTGCAAGTTGAGGCATTATGCTTCCCTCCATGCGCTCGCTGCGCTTGCTTAGTCGGGATGACAAGTGACGGAGGTCAAGAGCGACGGCGCTCCAGAATCCCAAATAAATGAAAAACCCATTTCTGCGCCGCCAAAGCAATGCTGTCTGTCCTAAGCACCGATGGCGCGCAATCATCAGCCCCGTGCGAAGCGCGGGGTGGGATGAACCACCTGTTCCAAACCCGAGCCCGGGTCTTGACCAACGCTTGGATTATGGTCGAGTGGCTTGCAGAGCGATCATCCAGATGAAACGTTATGGGGTTCCCTCCATGCGCTCGCTGCGCTTGCTTAGTCGGGATGACAAGTGACGGGGTCAAGAGCGACGGCGCTCCAGGATCCCAAATAAATGAACAACCCATTTCTGCGCCGCCTATGCGATACCCTCGTTCATAAGCGCCGATGGCGTGCAATCATCAGCCCCGTGCGAAGCGCGGGTGGAATGAACCACCTGTTCCAAACCCGAGCCCGGGCCTTGACCAACGCTTGGATTATGGTCGAGGGTTTTTGGGAAATATTTAATAATTGATTCCCGATTGGAGGCATTTAACAGGTACATTATCCTGAAACCGGTTGGCAGATCTGATCATCTGTTGTTAAACTCTAAACCTAGATCAGAAAAAACATAACTTCGGAATTCAATTGTCTGCCCAATCAGAAATCTTAATGATTACCCAACCCGTTGATTTTTTTAGACTGTATTCACACTAAATTTATCCACTCCCATGAATATTCTGCAGATTCTGCTCATCTCAATAGTTGCCCTGCTCCATATTGGATTTATGATTCTTGAAATGATTCTGTGGGAGCGCCCGGCCGGACGCAGGATATTCGGTACCACAAAAGAGTTTGCAGCGTCCTCTAGAAAACTGGCCATGAACCAGGGGTTATATAACGGTTTTCTGGCGGCAGGCCTTATCTGGGGGCTTTTTCTGGGACCATCAGGGCTTCACGTAATCTATTTTTTCCTGATCTGTGTCGTCATCGCAGGAATCTTTGGCGCTGCAACCGTGAATCGCAGAATTTTCTGGGTTCAGGCCGCACCTGCACTGATCGCGTTCGCAGTCATATACTATTCCTGATCATCGGTACAATTCCGGGCCTGTTCAAATCCGATCATGGCGGTTTTTCTGGCTCTCCCCCAATGATACTGCCCGAAAACTCCTGTCGAACGTATTACCCTGTGGCACGGTATCATACAGGCCACAGGGTTCTTGCCTATAGCGGACCCGGCCGCCCTCGAAGCTGACGGTTTTCCAACAGCTTTTGCAATATCGGAATAGGTGGCCAGTGAGCCAGCCGGAATTTGAAGAAGTGCTCGCCAGATATTTAACTGGAATGGAGTTCCCTTCACATGCAGGATGACTGGCTCTGATAATTCTGCGCCGGAGGCCTCATAATTTAAAACCTGTGCAGCTTTTCTATGGAAGTTCGTCTCCTTTGCACTCAGTTGCGCATTCGGAAACCGATCACGAATCAGGGGTTCCGGATCTAACTCTTCAAATGCATTCTCAAATACCAGCTGGGAAATGCCTCGATCGGTGGAGCCGATCATCACGCGGCCAAACGGGGATTCCTGCACACTGTAGCAAATATTGAGTCCTGCTCCTCCGTTCCGGTACTCCCCGGGCGTCATCCCTTCAATTTTTACAAAGTGGTCATAAAGCCGGGAAGTTGATGAAAATCCCACCTCATCGGCTGCCTGCTCAAGAGTGATACCCTTGTGCAGCACGTTTTTTGCGTGCTCAATCGTGATCAGCTGTAAAAATTTCTTCGGGCTTACTCCGGCCCATTCTGAAAATAGTCTGTGAAAGTGGTAGGGACTCAGGTTTATGTGACGGGATATTTCTTCAAGATCAGGCTGTTTCTTATAGTGATTTGAAATGTAGCCAATGGCTTTCTCAATGCGTGCGTAGTTCCGGTCCATGTTTCAAAGTTAACAACCGGGAGTGCCATGCAAAACCCGGTTCTTGCTTTTATTCGCATTTGTGATCTTCTTTTTACCTATTCAATTCATCTTTTCAGGTTATCTTAGGGATACCTGAAAAGTGAAATAACAAAAACAACACCCTTATCCTTGTAACCATGCACATTGACCATATCGGCATTGCCGTCCGAGATCTTGAAAGCGCAATTCAAACGTATGAAAAAATCCTGAATACAAGCTGCTTCAAGCGCGAAGTGGTTGAGAGTGAGAAAGTGGATACAGCTTTTCTGCAAACCGGTGAATCAAAAGTGGAACTGCTCGGCGGTACATCGCCCGATTCGGTGATCAACAGCTACATTGAAAGACGCGGCGAGGGCATTCACCATGTCGCTTTTGAAGTAACGGACATTGAAAAGGAGATGAAGCGTCTTAAGGATGAAGGATTCAGGCTGCTGAATGAAACTCCAAAAAAAGGAGCCGACAATAAACTGGTGGCTTTTCTTCACCCCAAAGGACAACATGGTGTTCTCGTAGAGCTCTGTCAGAGCATGGATACGGAATGACATAATTCGTGAAAAATAAGACATGGTATGTCTGGAATCTCAGTACTAACTACTCGATACTAATACTGTATCCTTTCCCCGAACCGCCTTACCTTGTTCCCTTTACATCCGATTCAGATAACCCCTATTTTTTATGCAGGACGGAGCTCGTTTTTTTGCCTATGCCACGTGGGCGCTGATGGTATCACTGGCAATCATCATTTTTACACACAGCTTTCTGGACATGGTGAGCCGTCCGGGCTGGCTGGGTACCGTTGTACTGCTGGCGTTCGGATTCATCTATCTCAACCTCACCTATGCTGCCGTAAAGCGTTTTATCCGGAAAGTTCCGGCCCCGACACAAGCCCACCTCTTTCTTGCGTTTCTGATCTATTTGCCTCCATTTATCTGGATCTATGCATCAGCGGATGTGATAACCACCACCGAGATACTGATCTTCCTGGTCCTGGCAATAGCCTGCGGAATGGGAGCCTGGCACGGGAACAAGGCCGGTATCAAGGCACGTTATGAGTACGTACAGTCACTGAAGGAGAGCCGGAATCGTGAATCCTCCAACAACGGTACCTAAGTCCCGGATGGTTCGCAATTGGGACTGTGTCTGCATTGACCGTCAGATCTGGTCGAACTCACCTTTCTTTTTCCTTTCAAAATAGTCGCGTGTGGCTTCCATTACCCTCGGTGCCAGAAGGAGCGTCGATATCACCGTGGGAATTGCCATCATCGCAAACATGCCGTCCACAAGGTTCACGACCATATCGATCGTCGTAATAGAACCGATAAAGATGGAAAAGATGTAGAAGTAATTGTAGTAATGCGCGCGGTTTGCCCCTGCCAGAAAGTTGAGGCACTTGGAGCCATAGTAGGAGTAGGTAAACATGGTTGTAACACTGAATATGAACACGCAGATCAGCAACAGATAGAGCCCTATGGCAGGAATACCTGTCTGAAAGGCCGTTGCCGTCATGGTAATGCCGTCTACGGATGAGTCTGTCCATGCACCGGTCATAAGCAGGGCCATGGCCGTCATGCTGCACACCAGCAGGGTATCGATTGCCGGTTCAAGCATTCCAACCAATCCTTCCCGAACCGGCTCCCGGGTTTTTGCGGCACCGTGGGCCATGGCTTCCGTGCCGATACCCGCTTCGTTTGAAAATGCACCCCTTCGAATGCCCTGCGAAATCATAAATCCAAGCGCGCCGCCGAAAGCAGCCTCGCCGCTTGCATACTCCCCTTTAAATGCATCGCTGACAATCAGCCAGAAGTACTGGGGCAGATCACTGATATTGTTGATAATGATATAAACGACCGTCAGAATATAGACGGCAACCATAAGGGGAACCAGCCTTGACGCCACATTTCCAATACGCTTGATGCCGCCGAAAATAACCAGAGAAACAAGGCCCACCAGGAGAAGCCCGACAATGATATCTGACAACCTGAAACCGGTTTCCGTCATGGCCGTGTCTGCAAGAAGCATAACATCGTAGCCCAGCCAGCCGTTTTCAGCAAGTACGGTATCGCGGATAATCTGTGTAAGCTGATTCGACTGGAACATGGGGGTACAACCGATCAGTCCTGCCAGGCTGAAAAACATGGCAAGCGGTTTCCATTTCGGACCCAACCCCTCAACGATGTAGTACATCGGTCCGCCCTGAATCTTGCCGCTCGAATCCTTGCCCCGGTACATGATAGATAGTGTACAGGTAAAATACTTGGTGGCCATTCCTACCAGCGCCGTGATCCACATCCAGAAAATGGCTCCCGGGCCGCCAACTCCGAGGGCAATTGCAACTCCGCTGATGTTACCCATTCCAACCGTAGCAGCAAGGGTGCTGGAGAGCGCCTGAAAATGGTTAATATCACCCGGAGCGGTTGGGTCCTCATACTTTCCGGAGAGCACTTCGATGCCGTGCCTGAAATTGCGGTACGGCATAAAACGTGAAAAGATGAGAAAAATAACACCCCCTCCCACGAGGAGTACCAGCATGGGAGTTCCCCATGCGTAGTTGGCGAATGTCACAAAAATCTGTTCGAGCGTTTCCAGAGCTTGTAAAGCTTGAATTCAGGTGTAAGAAATGAAGATTAAAGAAATTGAATCGTGGGCATTAATACAAATGAATCAGGCTGAAACTCTCAGGCTCTGTCTCTGGTATAGAAAATATAATCCGATGCGGGTGGTTCTATGCCTGATTTTCTCAGCAGTAAAGAGATCTGCGCTCGGTGATGCTGTCCATGAATGATGAGATGATGGCATATTTGCCAGAGGGGATTTTGATATTCCACACCTTTTGAGTTAGTGTAATAAATCACCGTTTCCAGGTTAACCTCGTGATCACCGATTAGGTTCAGCCATTTCACCTGTATTTTTCGGGCTTTGGATGAGATTTCATCCGGCTGATATTCTTGCCAGATATCCGTTGCTTCAATTTCAAGATCGATAACCCGGTTGTACCAAATCTTCTGGGCATTTATGATGTGTGACAGAAAAGCCACACATGCCGATCGCTGTTCAAAATCCTCTTCTGCTATCAGTTTCTCTGCCAGCTTCCGGTTGCACCAGAGGTCGAATTGAAAAAGATGCTGAATTTTTTGCCTGTCATCCATCTGGTTACACGGGTTGAATTATCCGATTCCGAAATATCTTGAAATACCGCTTAGAATAAATTGCACACTGATAGCCAGTGCAATGAAACCCATCAGCCTTGTCATCACATTGAGGCCTGTCGGGCCAATGTACCTGGCAGAAATCGGTGCCAGCCGCAGCAATCCGTAGGAAACCAACACCACAAGTACGATAGAAACCGCATTTATCAAGTAATCCATCATTCCATCAGCCTGCGTCGCAAAACCTATAACTACCGCAATACTGCCCGGACCCGACAGGAGGGGAAGCGCCAGCGGACTGAATGAGATATCCTCTTTTTCCATTGCAGCAGCTTCGTCCTCATCGGTCAGCTTGCGTCCGCTCGTTTCGGGGTTCAGCATAGAGTATGCAGCTCTCATAATGATTAACCCTCCCGCTATCCGGATTCCAGAAAGGGAAATACCAAAAAAGCTGAGAATAAACGTACCTATCAGCAGAAACGTTATCAGCACGCCAAACATGTAGAGTGTGGCTTTTTTTGCGGTCTGGTTGCGTTCAGCATCCGAAAAACGGTCTGTGAGCGAAAGAAACAATGGCATGGCAGCCAGCGGGTTCACAACCGAAAAAAGTGAGGTGAAGCTTGCGAATAAAAGGGCCCCTACACCAATAATATAGGAGGTTTGCTCGGGTACTGTATCGGTTGCAAATTCAAACATGGCACCAAAGATAGAGATGATTTTATCCATTTTGAATTGATTCTTTTACGCAACATGAAATCGTGATGATTTACTGAAATCTTGTTACCTTTTATACCGCACTTTTTTAAAAATCTGCTTACATACCCCACATGGATAAAGTGAATATTCTTAGTCGAGTCGACATTATCATAAACGGTACAGGAACCCGAGACGAAAAGCTTCAGGCTATCTGTCAGCTGCTCGATTCCAGTGTTAACGTTTTTGACTGGACCGGGTTCTATCTTGATGATCCCGATGAAGAAAAAATGCTCTATCTCGGCCCCTACGTAGGGGAAGCAACGGACCATACCCGCATTCCGTACGGCACCGGCATTTGCGGTCAGGCGGCAGATACGCTGGATACCTTTGTGGTGCAGGATGTAGCACAGGCCGACAATTATCTGGCTTGCAGCATACACGTCAAATCAGAAATCGTGGTACCCATCATGAAAGATGGCAGGTTTTACGGAGAACTTGACATTGACTCCCACACAAAAGATGCATTTACTCCCGAAATCAGAGAGCTCTGTGAATCCGTCTGCAATAAGGTGGCCCGCCTTTTTTAAACTTTTTACATGTAAATCCGCCCCATCCCCTCTTTTTTTTCATTAAGCGACAACGATTTGCGGAAACATGGAGTTGTATTCCATATTTCAAACGATTGACGATTTCATACGTCTGAATAGTATAGCGTCCGTAAATGATGCAGTTGACAGGCACCAAATCTGATCCTTTGTAATAATTCTTAAAATCAACGGGCTGTTATGTCATTTTTTGTATCAGCCAACTTCATAACAGTCTATAGTCCGTACATTTGTAATCTGTTACTGAAAGCAGAACAGAAATTTAAACCTAAACAGACCGACTCTTGAAACAATTAATTTTACTACCCGGAGCCCTTCTTTTACTCTTTGCCCTAAGTTCCTGCGGGTCGGATTCTTCCGAGTCGGGACCCCAATTTCAGAGAGGGGGCAACTTCGGAAATCAACAGGCCACGAGTGTTGAAGTGGTTCCTGTTCAGACCGAAACCATATCCGAACAGATTCGCGCATTCGGCACCATACGTGCTCAAGATGTTGTATCCATTACGCCCCAGGTGTCGAACAGAGTGGTTAGAATTCTGGCCGATCTCGGCGATAACGTTTCAAGTGGTCAGGTTCTCGCTGAAATTTATGATGTTCCCTATCGCGATGCAGTTGAACAAGCTGAAGCACAAATACGACAGGCCAGGGTTAACCTGGAAAGAGACAGCACCCAGTTTGAACGCCAGCGTGAACTGTTTGAGCGGGATCTCATCAGCCGGGCTGAATATGACAACGTACGTTCAACTTACCTGAGCAGCCGGGCTCAATACGAATCGGCCCTTGCAGCCCTTACACAAAGCCAGGAAAATCTTGAAAATACGAAGGTAAAGTCTCCTGTAAACGGTGTGATACTAAGCCGTTCCATTGCGGAGGGGGACATTGCCGGTACCGGGCAGTCCATCTATGAAATTGCCAACCTGAGCGGTTTTGAAACCCGTGTCTATCTTCCAATGCAGGACTGGGAAAACGTGCAGGCCGGCCAGCAGGTATCTCTCTCGCTTTCCAGCCGCTCATCAGAAATAGCAACAGGCGTAGTCTCCAGAATCAGCCCGCAGCTGGACCCAACCACAGGACTCGGAGAAGTTGTGGTAACCATCACCAACACCTCAACATCCATTTATCAGGGTGCACTGGTTCAGTCGCGTATTAACCTGATAACCCGGCAAAATGCCGTGGTTATACCACGCTCGGCCATGGTCGAAAAAGTAGAAACCTATATCGCCCCGGAAACCGGCACCATTGAGCTGGAACGCACATACTCGGCATTTGTCAATCAAGGTGACAGCATTGCTGTTCAGCGCGATTTGGTTCTTGGCATACAACAGGGAGACAGAATTGAGATCCTTGACGGACTACGTCCGGGCGAAGGTCTGATTGTAACGGGACAGGGCAACCTTCAGGATGAATCCAGAATACGTGTTGCGGGTGCCAATGCGCAGAGCGCACAGCGTATGGATACCGACACCTCGGATGAAAGTGCCGAAAACCGGCCCAATTTACAAAACATGACTCCTGAGGAGCGTCAGCAGTTTCGTGAGCGAATGCAGAATCTCTCGCCCGAAGAGCGTCAGAGAGTCAGACAGGAAATGCGGGAGAACGGCAGCAGGGCAGAGCGCCGGCAATCCGATAGCAGCAACCGGTAGAAAGGAGAAAAATCTATGAAAAACCTCCCTAAATTAGCGGTAAACCGGCCTGTAACGTTTATGATGTTCAGCCTTATTCTGATCGGCTTCGGTCTGTACGGCTTGAACAACCTGCGTCTGAACCTCTATCCGGATGTCTCTTTCCCCACCATAACGGTATATACAACCTACGAAGGGGTGGCGCCAGAAGATATTGAAGCACTGATTACGCGTCAGATTGAGGAACAGGTGGGAAGCATTTCGGGAGTTCGGCGTGTTCGGTCACTCTCAAGTCAGGGTGCCTCTGTTGTGAAACTCAATTTTAATTGGGGTACAGATCTTTTCATTGCTGAAACTGAAGTACGGAAAAGGCTCGACATGATACGGCGCGGCCTGCCCGATGAGGTGGATCAGCCTATTGTTTTTTCATATGATCCGAACGATGAACCGGTAATCGTTCTCACGCTCACATCCAATACACGCAGCCCGCGTGACCTGCGAACCATTGCCACCCGGCAGATTGAACAGCGGCTTGAGCGTCTTGAAGGTATTGCATCGGCTGAAACCGCCGGAGGATATGACAGGCAGATTAATGTTCGCATAAGCAATGCACAGATGCGCACATACAATCTGGATGTAAGCAGCATATCCAATCGCCTGCGCCAGGAAAATGTTCAGGTTCCGGCTGGAGACCTCACAGAGGGTGAGACCGTATTCTCGCTCAGGACCATCGGTGATTTCAAGAATATTGATCAGATTCGCAACAGTATTATTGCTGTAACCGACGAAGGCAATCCGGTTTATCTGCAGGATGTTGCACAGGTGGAAGACGGCATTGCGCAACCGATAGGCAATGTGCGGGTGGAGAACCGAGATGGCGTGATTATCAATATTTACAAACAGAGCGACAGTAATGTGGTAACCGCGGCCGGAAATGTTGTAGCTGCCCTTGGTGATATCCGAACCATTCTACCGGGAGATGTTCAGCTTGAGATGCTCACCAATAAGGCGGACTTCATCAGCATGTCGATCAGCAACCTCATCCAGACCGGCTTTCAGGCCGTAATTCTGGTAGTTATTATGCTGCTGCTTTTCCTCAGAAGCGGACGAACCGCACTTATCGTGGCTATCACCATCCCAATCTCCATCATCGCCACCTTTAGCATCATGGACATATCGGAAGTGAGCCTCAATATCATCTCTCTTTCAGGTCTGACCCTTGCCGTGGGTATGGTGGTTGACAATGCCGTTGTGGTGCTCGAAAACATTTTTCGTTTCAGGGAAGATGGTGAAGACGGAAAACAATCGGCGGTGAAAGGTGCACAGGAAGTGTCAACACCTATTGTGGTGTCCACACTCACTACGCTGGTAGTTTTTCTACCCATTCTGTTTGTGCCGGGTATTGCAGGAATTCTCTTCAGGGATCTGGCGCTTACTATCTCATTTGCGCTTATTGTATCCGTGCTGATCGCCATTTCACTGATCCCGGTGCTGAGCTCAAGGCTCTTTGATGCCGAAATTTCTACCGCTGCACAAAAAGAGCCGGCACGTAATATTCTCAATAAGCTTATGATCTGGCGCAGAAAATCCCTGCTGAACCGGATTTTATCCATACCTGTTCTGTTTCTCTACTTCCTTAGCTGGCCCCTTCTGAAGCTCTGGGGATTCATAGCACGGGCATCGAACACCCTCTTTTCAGAGAATGTCGGGCCCTGGCTGGGCAGAAAATTCGACAGCCTGGAAGAGCGGTATAAAGCCCTACTCGATCGCAGCCTGCAAAGGAGCGGAACGGTTGTAATCGGTGCCATTATTCTGCTGATAGGTTCTCTTCCTATCTATACCCTCCTTGGAGGTGAGTTTTTTCCTCAGGTTGATGAAAACTTTATCATCCTGGAAGTGCAGCGTGAGCCGGGCGTGAGCCTTCTTGAGCTGGAACGCACTATCGTGCAGGTTGAAGAAATAATTAATGAGGAGGTGCCCGAGCGACGCCTTGTGGTATCAGACTATGGTGACAAGATCGGTATTGAAGGTGCTGACAGTCCGGGCGGGAACCAGGGCAGGGTTCGTATCGAACTTGTTCCGGTTAACGAGCGTGATCGCGGGCAGATGGACATAACGGCCAGTCTCCTTGAACGGCTCGAAATTATACCGGGTGCCAACATTCGGGAAGTTCGCGAAGATCCGCTAAGCCCTGACGGAGATACAGGGCTGATTGTTCAGATTTTTGGGTTCGAACAAGACATGAAACAGGAACTGGCTTTTAATGCCATGGAACGTTTGCGCGGAATCGATGGCATCGTAAACGTGTTCAGTTCTGCCGACCAGGGCCGGCCGGAGCTCAGGGTCGAAATGGACAGGGAACGAATTGCGCGTGTGGGAATGAATACATCTCAGGTTGCCAATGCATTGAGCAATGCTGTTCAGGGAGATATTGCAACAACCTTTGTCGATCAGGGACTCGAGTTTGAAGTACTTGTAGAGGTAGATCCCATCGACCGCTCGCAATCCACCGATTTGAATGAGCTGCAGATTCGTACTCCATCCGGACAATGGATGCCGCTAAAAAACCTTGCAAGCGTAGGGCGTTTTACGGGTCCCTCAAATATCCTGAGAGTAAATCAGGAGCGCATGGTTGAAGTGGAGGGCGATCTTGGCAATCTGGACCTGAGCACCGCTATTGAATATGCCCGGAACGAACTGGAGCAGATTCAGTGGCCCGACGGTTATCGCTATGAACTGGGCGGATCGGCTGAGGAACAGCAGCAATCTTTCTTTTATCTGCTGATCGCATTCCTGGTGGCTGCGATTCTCACCTATATGGTGATGGCATCTCAGTTCGAGAGTCTAGTAGAGCCATTCATCATCCTGTTTACGATTCCGCTTGCTCTTACGGGGGTGTTGCTGATGCTTTGGATGACGTTGACGCCAATAAGTGTAACAGCAATGGTTGGTCTGGTTCTGCTTACCGGTATTGTTGTAAATAACGGTATCGTGATGATCGATTACATCAAGATTCTGCAGTCTCGCGGACAAAATCGCCATGATGCCATTGTGAATGGCGCCGGCCGTCGCCTGCGTCCGATTCTGATGACGGCATTTACAACCATCCTTGCTATGGTGCCGCTGGCGCTGCAGCTGGGCTCAGGCGCTGAAACGTGGAGCCCGATGGCCCGTTCCGTTATCGGAGGGCTTACGATGAGTACCATACTCATGCTTTTTGCGGTTCCATGTATGTACTACATTATCAATGGGTGGGTTGAAAAAGCCGGATTTGATGCGGTTCATAAAGAAGATCCGTTAAAGGAGTAACCAATGTCACAAGGTGCATATTTAAGGGCAGGGTTTATACCCTGAGCCCTGTGCCTTGCACCCTGAAACCATAACCCTTCTTCTTCGAAGGATACGCCATGAAAAAAATATCCATCACTGAAAAAATTCTGAAGCGGCCGGTAACGGCTATTATGATGTCGCTTCTGGTTATCGGTTTCGGCATCTTTTCGCTTCTCAACCTGAAGGTAACGCTATATCCTTCGTTCAATATCCCCGTGATGGCTGTATCGGTTAACTACTCCAATGTGGCTCCTGACGACATGCTACAGCTGGTAGTGGAGCCTATTGAGGCTGTGGTGATGGGTGTTGAAGGAGTCGAATCACTTGACTCGATCGTACGGCAGGGTGGCGCTTTTATGATTCTTAGGCTCCAGCCGGGTACAGATATCATGATTACCGAACAGAGAGTTCGGGAGGCCGTAGAACGAATACGCCCTACATTGCCTGCCGAAGCTAATGAACCCTTTATCTTTCAGTTTGACCCGGATCGCGCCCCCATTATGCGCCTTAGCGTGGAATCGGATGTGCTGGGCCTGGACGAGCTGCGACAGCTCTCCATTGAATTTATTGAACCGCGCTTTGAGCGTATACCGGGTGTTGCATCTGCCGAGACACGCGGCGGGCTCACTAGAAATATATATGTGGACCTGATTCCTGAAGCTATGTCGCTCCACAGCATTCTGCCAAACCAGGTAACCGGTGCCATTCAGTCGAATAACGTACAGCAACCCATCGGCAACCTCGTGGCCGATCGCACCAGCTACAGTATTCGGGCCGCTTCGATGTATTCAGATGTTGACCAGATTGCGCAAACGATCATAAGCATGACGGATGGAGTTCCTGTCAGAGTAAGCGACGTGGCGGTTGTGCGTGATGACTATGAGGATATTGATAACATAGTCGAGATAAACGGACGTAACAGCGTAACCATTGAAGTACAAAAGCAGTCGGATGCGAATACACTTGAGGTTGCACAGTCTGTCATTGCCACCGTTCAGGAATTCTACCCCACCCTGCCGTCAAATGTAACCATGCAGGTACTGAGCAATGAAGGCAAATTCATTGAAGATTCGGTCTCAAACCTCTCCCAGTCGGCCCTGATCGCGCTCATTGTTGTAATACTGATTCTGCTGCTGTTTATGGGCGGGTGGCGAATCGCATTTGTTGTTGCCATGAGTATTCCTGTATCCCTTACGGCTACGTTCGCGTTTATGTATTTCATGGATATCACGCTCAACATCATATCCATTACAGGGCTTGCTTTAGCCATCGGGCTTCTGGTCGACAACTCCATCGTGGTATCGGAGAGCATAGCCAAAAAACTTGAAGAGGGGCAGAATCGTTTTAAGGCTGCTCTCACAGGAACCAACGAAGTAGGCGGAGCCCTGCTTGGTTCAACCCTGACCACGCTGGCAGTATTTGTACCGCTCATGGGCCTCTCAGGGTTCCAGGGCACGATAGCGCGGGATCTGGCGCTGACAATATCCATCTCCATCACCAGCTCCTTTCTGGCATCCATCATTCTCATCCCGGTTCTTGCATCACTGGTGATGAAACGGGAAGAATTTTTGAAAGCGAACTACACTTTTCGCTGGATCCGGTCACTGGAAGAGAACTACATATCCATTCTGCAGTGGATCCTGAAAAGAAAATATGTGGTCAGTATCGCCATACTGCTGATCATCGGCGGCTCCGTGTACATGTTTCAGAACATTCAGAAAGAGTTTTTTCCGGAAACGGACGCTGGCCAGTTTGATCTAAGAATTGAGCTGCCGGCCGGCACAAAACTGGCTACCACCGCTGAAGCTCTCCGGACCTACACTGATCAGATACTGGAATATTCCGAGGTACAAACGGTGATTACCAATATTGGACGCAGGGGCAGGAGTACCATCTCAAACGGTGGTACGCTAAGTATCACACTTGTTGACCCTGGCCAGCGTGATATAGAAACTGCCGACATAGCGGCAGAACTCCAGGAGTTGCTTCGGGAACCCGATGTAAACGTGGATATTTCAAACCTCGGCGGAGGTGGCGGCATACCATTCGGGCGCGGGGGCTGGAGCGGCCGGGGCATCCGTGTCAGCTTAATCGGGCCCGATGTGGAGGTTCTTCAGCGTCTCACCCTCGAAATGGAAGAAAAACTGATTGATGACCCGATGGTGATGTCTGTGAGCAATCCCCGCTCAAGGCCAACGCCTGAGCTTGTTTACCAGCTCGACCGTCAAAGAATCAGCCGCACAGGTTTCACCACACAGGATGTTGCCAGGGAACTGGGTGCTCAGGCCAGGGGCAACCGGGCAGGATTTTTCCGTGAAGAGGGGCGTGAAATCCCGATTCAGGTACGCAACGTAAGAGAGCAGTTCCAAAACCGCGAAGATCTTTACGACCTGGAGCTGCTGCAGGTCGGTGAACAGAGAATCCCCGTGCTGGGTCTCGGCGAGTTTGTGGCTCAGGAAGGTCTATCGAGTATAAACCGACGTGACCGCCAAACTCTCCTCGATGTTTCCATTATGGTTCGGGGCGACCTGGAGGAGTATCAGCAGCGCATTGTGGATGTGCTTGAAAATGAAATTATCCTGCCAGACGGATATCGATATGAGTTTTCAGGATCGATATTTTCACAGCAGGAGAGCAGTGCTGAAGTTTTAATTTCACTCCTGCTTGCACTGCTTCTTACCTATATGGTAATGGCTTCCGTATTTGAAAATTTTCGGGACCCCTTTATTGTCATGTTTTCAGTACCCCTTGCTTTCTTTGGGTCACTGGTATTTCTGAATATTACAGGCACTCCTCTCAGCATTCCTGCCTACATTGGTATTGTGATACTAATCGGGATTGTGGTAAACAACGGCATCGTATTGCTCGACTACATTCATCAGAAAACCAAAAATCGTGAAGAGTCCACTGACTATCTGGAGCTTTTTCTGGAAGCCTGTCAGCGTAGAATGAGGCCCATTCTGCTTACTGCTATGACCACGATCTTCTCGATGATTCCCCTGGCGCTCGAGGTCGGATCCGGTTCGGAAACATGGAGTCCGCTGGCCAGATCGGTTATCGGCGGACTGGCATTTGCAGCCGTTCTGACCCTTTTTGTGATTCCGACCGTCGTGGTTGGCATTTCAAACCGCAGAAGAAAAGTGATTAAGGAAGCATTTGAAAACAAATCTTCATGAGAAAAGACCATTTTTAAAAAGCGGGGGTTGGAAATTCTTAAGATGTCTTTACCAGAACCTCCTCGACACAAACTTGGGCGTTGGAAACGGCTACAGGGTCCAGTCTACTACGCTAAAGCTTCGCAGACCACGGGGTGCATGGCACACGGTTGGTGCTATCCCGAAGTCTCGGGACTGCAAACTGCACGCAGCAGGTCTCAGGCTGCAGGTTTGATATAAGACAACACTCTTTGTCCCGGAAACTTCAACCATCGCTCATCGCCAGTCGTCCATCACATATCGTCTTCTCCCGCCTGCAGATCATCCGGTGATTAGCAGATCCCGGAGTGAAGCGTTAATAAGAAAATCATACCGGTGAGATCTCCTCAAATGGGATAAACCTGATGGACCATTGATTATCTTTAGCGTAATAGAGGGAGCTGCCACCGGAGGATCTGCCCGCCGGTGATTTTTGTCTCTTTTGATCATTCAAAAGAGAGAGGAAGAGGGAGAGATCTCTAAACAGTATGGAAATGTATCTGTATCACAGAATCAGGCCACATGCTACAGGCAACAGGTCCCGAGAATCGGGAGCAACAATCAAAACCGAGGGGTCGGGACTGCAAACTGTACGCAGCTGGGTGCATGCTACAAGGTGCAAGATTGATTTAAAGCAACACCCATAATTCCGTAAACAGATGAAGAAGACAAGCTTCAGAAAGCCTAAAGCCAGTTCAGCAGATCATCTTTTACGCTTTTCACATCCACATAGCGCTCAAAGATTTCGCTGAGGGAAGCATCCTTTTCCAGTTCCCTTCGGGATTTTGCATCCAGGTAAGCAAGAATCTGGCCTTTGTGAAGGATGGCAATATCGTCACACAGATTTTCAACCACTTCCAGAATATGGCTGGTAATAAAAATTGTGGTGCCCTTCTCCTTCAGTTTTCTCAGAATGGATTTCATTCGGCCAATGGAGATCACGTCCACGCTTTCAAATGGTTCGTCAAGAAAAAGCAGTTTTGGATTGGTGAGAATGGCCGCGCAAAAAGCCAGTTTCTTCCGGCTTCCGGATGAGAGCTGTTTTGACTTCACATGAGCAAATTCTTCAATTTCAAAATAACTAAACAGTGAATTGATCTTATCGGCCAACCCGCTGCTGTCAATCCTGTACATCTCACAGACGTAGGTCACAAATTCGTAACTGGTAAAATTTTCAAACAGCAGCGGTGGCTGTAAAACCGATGCTACGCTCTTTTTGATCTTCATCTCATTGGATGAAGTGTATTCAAATCCGTTTATGGTAATCGTACCCTCGCTATAGTCAAGCAAACCTGTCAGGATCCCAATTAGCGTACTTTTCCCGGCTCCGTTCGGTCCAATGAGGCCGAAGATGGTACCGGCGGGTACCTCCAGGTCAAGGCTTTTTAAAACGGGTTCTTTGTCGTACGCCTTGGAAAGTTCACTGATGGTTAAAGCTCGTTCCATAATTTGGGTATCACAATCTTTTTGAATGATTCAGTGGTTGTCGCCAGTTTTCTCACAAACCATACGGCAAGTATCGCAGTTACCGCAGCAAGGAGGATAATATGAAGCCATTGCCTTCCCTCCAGCACGAAGAAAGTAAGAATGCCGAGCAAAAGTACCACAAACATTGCTGAAAAGGTAATGGAAGCAGGCACGGCCGGGTTCGATACCGACATCAGGCTGACTTCCTCAATTTTCTTGTAGTTCGACATGCTGCTCTTCAGAATCATATGCAGAAACACCATATTGATTCCGGTAACACCCAGAAGCACCTGAATCATGGTAAGCAGGTCCTCAAAAAGAAACGGCAACAGTATCAGTACCGTCAGAAATGCGATTCCCGTGATCTTGAAAGCGGTCTTGAAACGCTCCAGGATAATTTTACGGCGTTCAACCGGTGCCTGAAGTGTGAGCAGAAGCTCCCTGTTTTCGAAACCGAACGGGTTTGCCAGCATCACCATCAGAAAAACCACCGGGATGAACGTAAGAAATACGGAAACCAGAAACTGATTTGCCGTGGTGCCGTCGCCCGCAATCAGTATATACGGTACGATAAGAACATAGGTAAGCAAAAACTGGGTTTTACTGTACGAATGGTTCCAGATCGTATAGAAAAACTTGCCTCCCTGCAGACCCAGCCGTTTAATAAACGTACTCACTTCACCCGACTTCCCTGCCCGCACATTTGCATTGATGGGCTGCAGCAATGCCTGCCGGGTATGCTCCGACATATCCCGAATCAAAAAAAAGGTCAGAACACCAAACACTACGATGAGTGTGCTTAGAAGCGGGATTGAACTGAGGGTTGATGCCACACTGTAGAAAACCATTCCCGGGGTGTAGTGCAGCCAACTGTTCAGAGCCTCCGCAATAGCTGATGCATCAGAAACATAGTCAGGCAAATTAACACCCGTGCTCAGGATTACGAGAATAATGACGGCAATGCCCAGAAAACCGTTCACCCATTTGAGGTTGTCTGCAGTAAACAGTTTAAACCGCCACTTAAATGAGTTGATGAGACCGTAATTTACCAGCAGCAGAAGAACAATGGTGATAAACTGCAGGTTGCTTTGCGATAGCATTGCCAGATAGAATACCCATATCACGTTAAAAAGAAGGTTTACGGGATGGAAAAATCCGGCCAGGTTCAGATAGCCTGTCAGCCTTCGCAGCGGCATACCAAGTGCAAGAAGTTTTCTGTTATCGGTTAACCTGAGACGGCTGATTTTTGTAAAAAAAACCTGGTTCAGCCAAAGCAGATTGATAAAAAACAGGTTAAACGCCAGATTTACATCTTCTGTATACCACGGATAGGTCTCCTGCACAGCACTTATATCGGGAGCGACAATCAGCGTGATCGCCACTGCTATAAACTGCCCCAGTATGATCAGCAGAAACAGAGAGTAAAACAGAATGGCTGCTACCTCAACGTTCTGAAGGGAACGCCACCACAGTATTGAATTTAGCTTCACAAACTCCTTCAGCATATCTTTTTCCGGATTAAAAGTCGTTCCACAACTTCATCAGAACTCTGTTCTTAAATGCCCTTGCAAGCAAACTGAAATTCAGCAAAATGTAAACACCGATTGCGATAATGAGTATCACCATAACCCACAGTCTGTACGGCTGCCATTCTCCCAGCGGCACAAACACCGTATATCCCAGAATGAAAATTGCTGACGACATCGTAAATGTAACTTTTTGCGGGATAATGGGATGTTTGAAGCTGAAAGAGCTGTAGCTTGCCTTTTGATACTGATAAAATGAACTCCATAGAAAAACCAGCATAAAACAGAGAAAAAAGAAGGTGTTTGCGATGTAGATTGAAAAAACGGGACCAAGTTGCGGCAGTCTCAGAATCTCAACTATGGTGATGCCGTAAAAAATAAAGAGAGGAACGGTTATTATACCCAGAAACCTCTCTTTAAGCTGTTTTTCGAACGGTACGGGAAGCTGCAGGTGAAGCAGCAGCTCACGGTGTTCGTAACCAAACATGTTTGCCATTCCCATTCCAAGAAGTGCAACGGGTATAGCAGCCAGCATCGTTGCAATCAGTATCAGCGATATGATACCAAAATCAACCGCCAGCAAAATGGGAATGTAAATAAGCGGTATCAGTGTGATGGCAAGCAGCTGTAGCCGGTTATAGGGGTGCGTCATCACATAGTAATAGTATTTCCCTGCATTGAAACCCAGCCAGCTTCTAAGGAAAATCCATAGCCTGCTTCCCTCCTTCCGCACCTTCATCACGGCCGGGCGCATCATCCCCTCCCTTGTTTTGTTCTGATGATCACGAAAAATTACATACGTAAGAAACACGAGGAGAATGAAAATTACGGACGAAAAAAGCGGAGAATTTTCGAATGTTGCCGACTGATAGAGCATACCGCCGGGCAGCCAAAGCAGTACATCAATAATCTGCGACAGCTGTATGGCAAGTTCATTAAGAATTGACTGGGTTTGACGGGAGATAATCGCCAGTGCAGATATCACGCCAAACAGGATAAATACGAAACTGAATACAATGATCTTGAAGCGCCTCTCCACCATTTGCAGAAAACGGTGCTTGATAGAGTAGATAATGCCATAATTCAGAATTACCGCTGCAACCACAACCGGGATATTCCAGAACGAATGAATCTGCAGTGACAGAAACACAAGCCAGGTTATGTTATAAATTACATTAACCGGGTGATAGAGGCACATCAGGTTTAGATGCCTTGAAAGCAATACGGAAGGATAACCGAATATCAGCAGCTTTCTGTTTTCTTCCATATTGAGAAGCCGCGTACTTGTAAAAGAGAAGTGCAGAATCCAGAATACGCTTGCAAACGTAAGCAGTATGAGCCGGTGCAGTTCGGGCGTAAGCCAGGTAAGTTCCATCTGCAGGCTTGCCGTACTGTCGAGCAAAAGAACGATCAGTGCAGAACCCAGCAGGTTGATCAGCATAAACAACAGGAAGAGCCCGTAACCAATCAGAAGCAAAGTCTGCAGATTGGTCAGGCGGGCCAGAAACAGTTTCCAGTTTAAAAAGAGAAGCTTTTGCAGCATAGTCACTCAAAAAATAAAACCCCGGCTCACATATTGAACCGGGGTGTACCAGGTTTCATACATCAGAACCAGATGCCCGCGGTTACCGAGAGGGCCGCATTTTTCCCTCCATTGCCATCGGCAGCATTCTTGAACACATCGGTAAATCCATATCCGTATTGTGCCCGGGCATTCAGCTTTGTCACACCCAGGTTAAAATCAATCCCAACGCCAATAGCACCGCCAATTTCCGTGCTGTTTATGTCATCGCTGATATCTCCCGTTTCTGATTCTGCGTTTATGTTGAAACTAACATAGGGCCCTGCAACAAGATGCGGTGTAATGGGACCGGGAGGTCCAAGGCGGAATTTGGCTAAAACAGGCACTTCAACATAGTCAAGATCCACATCTCCTGAAAAGCCGTCCGATGCCCGGGCTCCTTTTTGGGTATAGTAGATGCCCGATTCAACTCCAAAGGGCACCACAGGCAGGGATATATCGATCATTGCGCCGGCTGTTAATCCAAATCGAGCATCAGCATCAAAGTCTTCTCCCGCCAGATTGGCAATAGTAAAGCCTCCTTTCAACCCAAATGAGACCGGGCTTTGTGCATTTGTCTGAGCTGTCAGTCCGGCTATCAAAACCATAGCCATGCCAAGTATAGAACCTTTTATAGAATTCATGATCATACATTAAATTTATTGGAGTAGTATAAAGAGCCCTTCACAGCCTCCGTGTTACACGGTACAATGAATTGATTTTAATCGAAAAAGAAAAGGTGAAACCACAGATAAGCTGTTAAATTCTGAAACGTAAAAAGCCCGGCTTTAAAGCACATCCTTTAAGAAACGTCCGGTATGACTTTCGGCCACACCGGCAATCTCTTCCGGTGTTCCGGTTGCGACGACCTGCCCGCCGCCGAAACCGCCTTCCGGACCGATATCAATAATCCAGTCGGCCGACTTGATGATATCCAGATTGTGCTCGATAATGATGACGGAGTGCCCCTGATTCACCAGTTCGTTGAAGGAGCCAAGCAGTTTTGATATATCCTCAAAATGGAGACCTGTGGTAGGTTCGTCAAAAAAGTAGAGCGTATGATCGGTATTTGTTTTTGACAGAAATTTGGCCAGTTTCACCCGCTGCGCTTCTCCGCCTGATAACGTGGTTGCGCTTTGACCCAGCCTGAGATAACCCAGTCCCACATCCTCAAGCGGCTGCAGTTTATTTATGATGGACGGTTCGTCCGTGAAAAAATCTATTGCGTCACTCACGCTCATCTCCAGCACATCGTGAATATTTTTCCCCCGATATTTAATCTGCAGAATCTCCTTGCGGAATCGTGTACCGCCGCACTCCTCGCAAACCAGCTCAATATCGGCCATAAACTGCATCTCAATCTTCTGTATCCCCTCGCCCTGGCACGCTTCACATCTGCCGCCCGGAACATTAAAAGAAAAGTGTCCCGGTGAGTAACCCATAATTTTAGATTGACGCGTACCCGCAAAAAGGTCCCTGATGCCGTCAAACGCCTTTGTGTAGGTTGCCGGGTTTGAACGGGTGGATCGGCCGATCGGGCTTTGGTCCACCATTTCCACCGACTCAACATACTTTAAGCCCTTAACGCCCCGGTTCCTTCCCACTTTCTCTTTCCAGGTTCCCAGCTCTTTCTGAATGGTTGCATAGAGTGTATCGTGCACCAGTGTCGACTTACCCGATCCCGAAACACCGGTTACGCATACCATGGCTCCCAAAGGAAATTCCACATCGATGCTTTTCAGGTTGTGTTCGGAGGCGCCGGTAACCGTTATCGATTTTCCGCTGCCCTTTCTCCGTTTTTTGGGTACTTCAATTTCCTTGCGGCCGCTGAGATATTTTCCGGTCAGTGATTTTGAATTGAGCAGGCCATCATAAGATCCGCTGAAAACCACCTCGCCTCCATACCTGCCGGCGAAGGGGCCAATATCAATCACATTGTCGGCGGCTTTGATCATCTCCGGATCGTGCTCCACTACAAGAACCGTATTGCCAATGTCGCGAAGTGACTTCAGTATGTTGATAAGCCGGTCGTTATCGCGCGGATGAAGACCAATGGTGGGTTCGTCCAGAACATAAAGACTTCCTATGAGAGAACTTCCCAGGGAGTTGGCAAGGCTGATGCGCTGAGACTCCCCGCCGCTGAGCGTATTGGTAAGGCGGTCGAGTGTAAGATAATCGAGCCCCACCTCAACCAGGTATTTCAGGCGTTTTCTGATCTCGTACAAAATCTGTCCGGCTACTTCCTGCTCAAAGTCAGAAAGCTTCAGGTCATCAAAGAAATCTCTGGCGTGACCAATGGTCATTTCCGATACCTCGCCGATATGCAGGTCACCCACCTTTACATAGAGCGCATCTTTCCGGACTCTGTATCCCTCACAATCGGGACACCGGCTGTAACCGCGGTATCGCGAATAAAGCACTCTCATATGCACTTTGTAAAACTGACTTTTTACATCCTCAAAAAAGCCGTGAATGCCTGCATAACCATCCTTGCCATTCCATAATATTCGCCTGGTTTCCTTATCCAGATCTTTATAGGGTACGTCAATCGGGAGCTGTTCCCTGGCGGCCACGCGGATAAAATCGCGCAGGTACTTATTGAATTTTGGTGAATCAAATGGCGCTACAGCTCCGCCGCGGATTGTTTTATCGTGATCCGGAATCACCAGGTCTTCGTCTATGCCTGATACACGGCCAAAGCCCTCGCACGTATCACATGCACCAAACGGGTTATTGAATGAGAACATCTGGGGGGTGGGTTCCAGAAACTCCATCCCGTCGCGTTCAAACCGCTCACTGTACCGAAGTTCCTCGCCGCCTCGAAGTTTAATGGTGCAGCGTCCGTGCCCCTCCCGGAAGGCCGTTTCCACCGAATCGGCAATCCGGCTGCGCGTTTCATCATCCTTTTTAACGGCCAGGCGGTCAACCAGCACCCTGTGGGTATCCGGATTGATCTTTTTCAGGTTCAGCTCGTCCGTACTCAGGTCAATAATATCCTCGGTTTCAATATTGAGCAGCCTCACCAGCCCCTTCTCTTTCAAAACAGCAAGCTCTTCACCCAGTTTTCTCCCTTCCCGCAGGTCGATTGGAAAGAGAACATAAAAACGCGTCTTCTCCTCCTGTTCTTCAAAAAGCTCATGAATCACTGTTTCGGCCGTGTCTTTCTGAACCTGCTTGCCGGATACCGGGGATATGGTTTTCCCGATACGGGCGAACAGCAAACGAACGTAGTCGTAGATTTCCGTGGATGTGCCCACCGTGGATCGCGGATTACTGCTCGTTGTTTTCTGCTGAATGGCCATGGCGGGTGAAATACCCTGCATGAAATCCACATCGGGCTTATCCATCCGTTCCAGAAACTGACGGGCATAACTCGACAGACTTTCCACATAACGCCTCTGGCCTTCGGCATAGATGGTATCGAATGCAAGGCTCGACTTTCCTGAACCGGACACACCGGTTACAACCGTAAGCCTGTTACGCGGGATGGTTACGTCAATATTTTTAAGATTGTGAACGCACGCACCTTTTACGATAATCGGGCGTTCAGCAGCAATCTGTGCTGCGCCGTTTGAAGCGCTGGATTCCGGACTTTTAATATTGCTGTCTGGCATAAATTGAGAATCTCTGAAAACTTTTAAAATACAAAAAATACCTGTGAATAACGGGCACCGTGCGTCTGATTATTTACAACAACAGAATGGCCGTGAGGATGCGTTCTAATTTTCCGCTTATTTACCAATAAAAAACGCCGGCCCGCTTTCGCAGTCCGGCGCTCTTTAATTTGGACCGTCAATCCTCATCGAATTGACGGGGCAGATCTTTATTTCCTCAAATACATTGTCACATGCAAGGCGTCACTCTTCGGCAGAATGAACCACCTCACCATCGATAATTACCGCCTTTACATGAGTCAGGTACTCAAACGGGTCTCCATCGAACAGCACCACATCCGCATCCTTGCCCCGCTCAAGCGACCCCACCCGGTCATCGACTCCAAGCAGTTCTGCAGCGCCCAGCGTGAGTGCCTGGAGTGCATTTTCCATGCCCATGCCGTTTGCGGCTGCAATGGCTGCTTCGTAGCGGGCGACCCTCGTTTTGGGCACATATCCCTCATAACCGCTTTGGAAAACAACGTGAATACCCGCTTCATGGAGCTTGCCGGCTGTTTCCATGCTTGAGTGTTTGGCTTCTCCACCCGGACGTATCATCTTTGGGTGTATGATGACGGGGACACCGGCCTCCCGTATTTCATCCATCACCAGGTACGCTTCCGAGGCACCCTCAAGCACCATAGGAAAGCCAAATTCACGCTGAATCCGGAGAGCGGTCATGATATCGTGAGCCCTGTGTGCCATCACCATGGCGGTCATATCACCGTCAATCAGGTCGGCTAACACCTCCATCTTGAGATCCGTGCCGTTCGTCTCACCTTCTGCCCGTTTCTCAGCATAGTCTCGTGCTTTGATCAGCTCCTGACGCAGCACTGAAACGGTTTTTGAACGGGTACCGGGTGAACTGAACCGGCCGCTGATACCGGAACCAAGCGTCATGGAAAGCATGGTGCTTTCATCGAGCAGGGCTTCATCCACGGTTTCACCTTTTGTTTTAACGATCATGGTCTGACCACTGATAACCGCACCGGGGCCATGACCAGTGTGAAGCGTAGTGATTCCCTGTTCCCTCAAATATCCAACCAGGTGTTCCCGCGCATTATAGGCATCAACTGCACGCAGTTCGGGCTGCACGGCATTTGAAGTTTCAAGCTGATCCTGGTCGTGATCCTGATTGTAGTAGCCTGCAAGCCCCACAACCGATCTTGCATCGATAAGGCCCGGCGTAACCACTTCAGCTTCATATACTTCATAGTCATCCGGAATGCGAACGCGGCTGGCAGATCCGACCCTCTCAATTTTTCCGTCCCGTATCAGAACAACACCATTGGAGATGGGAGCCCCGTCCATTGTATAGACCGTTTCGCCTTTAACCGCAATCTGAGCGTCGGCTTCGGGTACAGCGAATAGAACAGCCGCTGCCAGCAGCGTGACGACAGCTGCTGTTTTATTCAGACTTTTTATCATGGTTCGAATTCTTTTAAAAATGTTCATTTGCGCCCTCCTCATTCGTGTATATCGTGAACGTGGGTGGCATTATGCCGGAAGATATCATAACCGCCCGTTGCATATACCTTATCATCCGGATTGCTGCGGTCCCATGCCTTCTCACCCTCAATCCATGTTTGTTCGATATGGGTATAAACGCTGAACGGGTCACCGTTAAGAATGATGAAATCGGCATCTTTACCCGGTTCGAGTGATCCGACCCGATGGTCAAGGTCAAGCAGCCGGGCACCTGCAATCGTAACTGCTTCAAGGGCTTTCTGACGACTCATTCCTTCATTTACACCCAATGCAGCTGAGCGCAGAAAAAACCTGCTATCCACAATGGGATCATCGGTATGGTAGGCTACCGGTGCGCCTGCGTCTTCAAGGGCTTTGCCATTGATATTCAATAGATTAATGGCTTCAAGTTTACCGCCCGGTGAGTCAATCTGTATAATGGATGAACCGACTACGCTGGAACCGGCGATTTCATCGGCCACTCTCCATGCTTCGCTAACGTGCTGCAGTACCACCCGGTAGCCGAACTCCTCCGAGAGACGGATAGCGGTAAGAATATCATCATGGCGGTGGGTGTGGTGGTGCACAATTCTCTTGCCTTCAAGCACTTCCACCAGGGTTTCCATCTGCAGGTCACGAGCCGGCATTTTTTCCGGATCGCCATCCGCTTCACGGATTTTGTTCTGATAATCCTGTGCTTTTACAAAAAGTCCGCGGACCAGTGCCGCTGATTTTGCACGCGTTCCCGGCGAACCGCTTGAACGCAGCGGGTTGGTGCCGTTCGCCATTTTCAGCCCACCATAAATACCTGTTTCTTCATCCACAACAACAAGCATCTCCTCGATGGTATTGGATGGTTTGGTTTTCACATAAACGGTTTGCCCGCTCATCAGCAGTCCGGACCCGGGCATGATATTCACCGTGGTTATCCCTCCCGCCATCGCCTTGATAAAGGTTTTGCTGCGCGGATCGATGGTATCCATGATCCGGACATCCGGGTGCATGGATGAGGAGCCGTCCCCGCCGTCACCTTCACCAATATGGGAGTGGGTATCCACCAGACCGGGCATAATCACCATGCCGCTCATATCGTGGCGAACCGCGTTCCGTGGAACTGAAACCGAGCCCGCGGCACCGACCGCCGTTATTTTTCCATCTTGTACAACCAGTACTCCATTGGCAATGGGATCTC
Source organism: Rhodohalobacter mucosus (assembly GCF_003150675.1). Classification (NCBI taxonomy): domain Bacteria; kingdom Pseudomonadati; phylum Balneolota; class Balneolia; order Balneolales; family Balneolaceae; genus Rhodohalobacter; species Rhodohalobacter mucosus. The sequence goes on from NZ_QGGB01000002.1 coordinate 148,438, forward strand.
CCTCAATGGGTATAATCTCCGCGCCTTCAAACACATGGGGTGTCTGCTGCGCCTGAACCAGCTGCACAGCCGTAATCAGAAGCAACCCCAGTAATAGTAATCGTTTTATCATCATAGAATAGAGAAGTGAATGAGTATTTCAGTTAACGTGGTTTTTGAAGAATGGAATTAACATACTTAAACCGTGCATGTTTGTAAAAAGAAATGTTTCAGGCTACAGGCTACAGGCTACAGGCTACAGGCTACAAGAAGAAAATACTTCTGAAATCAGAAATCGCATACCTCCAATCAGAGATCATCAGGGATTGACACCGTCTCACGTTTGACGTCTGACGTCTTAATTCTGCCTTCTGCCTTTTGCCTTCTCACTACTCAAGACTAATCACTTCACCGCATCCGCGATCTTGTCCACATAGTCCAGTTTCTCCCAGGTAAACTCATCCCTTCCGAAGTGGCCGTATGCGGCTGTTTTCAAAAATCCGGGAGATCTCAGGTCGAGCCTTTTGATGATTCCTGCAGGTGTCAGGTCGAAGGTTTTCATGATCGCTTCAGCCAGATTCATATCCGGTACTTTTCCGGTGCGATAGGTATTGACGTTGACTGAAACAGGTTCTGCCACACCGATGGCATAGGCAACCTGTACCAGGCACTCCTCGGCAAGTCCGGCAGCCACTACATTTTTTGCAATATGGCGTGTAGCATATGCGGCGCTCCGGTCTACTTTAGTCGCATCCTTTCCTGAAAACGCACCTCCGCCGTGCGCACCGCGTCCGCCATAGGTATCCACGATGATTTTGCGTCCGGTGAGTCCGGTGTCGCTGTGCGGTCCGCCGATCACAAACTTCCCGGTAGGATTCACGTGCAGAATGGTATGCGAGTCCATCAGTTCAGCGGGGATCACTTCAGCTATCAAATGCTTTTTGATATCCTGCCTGATCAGCGATTGCTCCACTCCTTCGTCGTGCTGTGTTGAAATAACAATGGTGTCGATCCGCTTCGGTTTATTATTCTCATCATACTCAACCGTAACCTGGCTCTTGCTGTCGGGACCCAGATACGGCATCAGGGTGGTTTTTTTGCGTATGTGAGCCAGTTTTCGAAGCAGATCATGCGAATACTGAAGCGTCATGGGCATGTATGCGTCTGTTTCAGTTGAAGCATAGCCGAACATCATTCCCTGATCTCCGGCGCCCTGAGCCTTCTCATCCGATTCATCCACTCCCTGAGCAATATCGGGACTCTGCTGGTGAATGGTTGAGAGCACACCGCACGAATCGGCATCAAACCGGTAGCTTGCTTTTGTGTAGCCGATGTCGCGGATTACCTTTCGTACAAGCTCCTGAACATCCACATAGGCTTCCGTGGATACTTCACCCGAAACCACGGCCAGTCCGGTTGTAACCAGTGTTTCCACAGCGACCCTGGAGTGCGGATCGCCTTTGAGCATCTCATCAAGAATAGCATCGGATATCTGGTCGGAAACTTTGTCGGGGTGCCCTTCGGATACCGACTCAGAGGTAAATAAATGTTTCATCAAAAATCTTTCGGTCAGTGTTTAATATTTAAAGTGAGTTTGATCTAAGAGTGTCACTCCGTCGGCTGACGGAGGGCAATGGGGTATGAATCGAGATTCAATTATAATCAAATCTAAGTTTTTTTGAGTAAAATCAACGCTCAGCAAGTCATCCCCCTCGTCCGCCGGCTGGCGGACTCTTCCCCCTTCCCACGTAGTGATCCCTATGGGAAAAGGGGGACTTATTCAGATCATTTCCATATCTCGAACTCACTCTAAATAAGCAAGTAAGACAGGTTCTTTTAAACGGCTTGAATGTACAAAAAATCCTGAAACGATACATCAGGAAGGCTCACCGCTTTCACTGCTAAAAAGATCGCCTTCACCGCCCTTCCCGCCGGGGAGCTTCACGCCCAGATATTGATATGCCCTTGCGGTTGCCACTCTGCCCTTGGGTGTTCGCTGCATAAACCCTTCCTGTATCAGAAAGGGCTCATATACCTCTTCAATGGTGCCCTTGTCTTCTCCAACCGCAACTCCCAAAGTGCCCAGCCCCACGGGCCCACCGCCATAATTTTCTATAATCGCTTTCAGGATGCGTACATCCATGTCGTCCAGTCCGTTCTTATCCACGTCAAGCGCGTTGAGGGCTTTATCGGCGATGGTATCATTGATGGCATCCAGTCCGTCAACCTGTGCAAAATCCCTTGTTCTGCGCAGAAGTTTATTTACAATCCTGGGTGTGCCACGGCTGCGCCTTGCAATTTCGTGTGCTCCTTTTTCCGTGATTCCAAATTGCAGGATATGAGCCGTTCGAAGGGCAATTCGCTGAAGCAGTTCCGTATCGTAATAATCAAGACGCATATCGATACCGAATCGCGCACGCAGCGGCGCCGTCAGAAGTCCTTTGCGCGTAGTAGCTCCGACGAGGGTGAAATGGTTCAGGTCAATCTGAACACTTCTTGCATTGGGACCGGAATCAATCACAATATCCAGTTTATAATCTTCCATGGCAGAGTACAGATACTCCTCCACTATGGGATTGAGCCTGTGTATTTCGTCAATAAAAAGAACATCCCCGTCTTCCAGATTGGTCAACAGACCGGCCAGATCGCCGGGTTTCTCAAGAACAGGACCGGTGGTTGGTTTGATTTGAACCTCCATTTCACGGGCAATAATGTGGGCAAGCGTGGTTTTACCCAGACCCGGCGGGCCCGATAAAATAACGTGATCGAGCGCCTCTCCCCGTTTTTTTGCCGCCCGGATAAAAACGCTCAGATTCTTTATCACTTTCTGCTGACCGATAAATTCTGAGAGAGACTCCGGCCTGAGGCTGTCTTCCAGCACAATCTCTTTCTCCTCGGGATTCAATAATGGGTTTTGCAAAACTGTCTGATTTCTGATTTGTTTAAACTATGTTAATACTATAATAGGTATACTTCAATCTGAATTCGTATCGAGGGCCGAACGATATGGCTGACCCGTCATTTTCACCCGATAACCTCCCATTCGATCCTGTTACCAAAGTGGATCAATCAAAGGGTAAGCATTCCGCGAATCTTAAGAAGAATGAAATATTGAGTAAAAAAGGACTGGATATTGACCCCTCCCCCAGCGAACTGACCATTTTTGGCAGTGACACCTTTCTGAACTATGAGCTCAGCTGGCTTAAGTTTAACTGGCGTGTGCTTGCAGAGGCTGAAAACAAGAACAGTCCGCTGCTTGAGCGGGTAAAGTTTATAGGTATCGTCTGCTCCAATCTGGACGAATTTTTTCAAAAGCGTGTGGGTGGACTCAAGCGCCAGTTTCACGCCGGGGTAACGGAACTCTCCATCGACGGGCTCACCCCCCGCGAACAGCTCAGCGAAATTCGCAAGGATGTAAAAAAGATGATCGCATCCTACAGAAACTGCTATTTTGATGATCTGATACCCGCCCTTGCCAATGAGGGGATCGTAATTCGTAAATACAAGGACCTGAATAAATCCCTGAAAGAGAAAGCTGATGACTATTTCGATAAACAGCTCTATCCGATTATTACGCCCCTTGCCGTGGACGAAGCCCATCCATTTCCATTTATATCCAACAAAAGCCGGTCTCTGGCTATCAGGCTAAAAAATCCTTCAACGGGTGAAAAGCTTTTTGCGCGTATTAAAATACCATCTAACCGTCCAAGATGGATTGAGATTGAACGTAAAAGTGACAAACTATCCCTTCTTTCGATCAGTGATCTGATCATTCAGAAGATCGGGCGTTTCTTTCACGGAATGGAGGTTGAGTCGGCTCACATATTCCGTGTTACCCGGAACGCCGACCTGGAACGCAATGAGGAGGAGGCTGACGATCTGCTCGAAATGATTGAGGAGGAACTTCGTGAGCGCCGGTTTGCTGAAATCGTGCGGGTCGAAATTGATAAGAATACACCCGACGATGTAAAACAATTTCTCTATAAAGAGCTGAACGTTTCAAAGCATGACGTATATGAAATGAAAGGTCCTTTGGGGCTCGCTGATGCCACACAGCTCTATGACATAGCAGATTTTCCAAATTTAAAGTACACCTCCTGGACCCCCACACTGCACCCAGCCTTTCGTCATGAGATCGATCAGGAACTCCCCGGTGTTTTTGATGTGATCAGAAAGGGAGATTTTATTGTTCACCATCCCTATCACAGTTTTGAGTCCTCAACCCAGCGATTCGTTGAGGAAGCTGCCTCCGATCCTAACGTTCTTGCTATTAAACAAACCCTGTACCGTACGTCGAGCAACTCACCCGGAATGCACGCGCTCATCAAAGCAGCGGAAGCCGGAAAACAGGTAGCTGTACTTGTAGAACTGAAAGCCCGTTTTGATGAGGAGAGAAATATCTCCTGGGCACAGCGTCTTGAAAAAGCAGGTGTTCATGTTTCCTACGGAATTGCGGGCCTCAAAATACACACCAAACTGACGATTGTAGTGCGTGAGGAGGATGACGGACTCCGCCGTTATGTCCATATAGGCACGGGCAATTACCACCCCGATACGGCACAGCTTTATGAAGATCTCGGGTACTTCACCTGCCGGGAAGACATCGCCTCCGATATCACCGATATTTTCAATCTTCTTACCGGGTACGCCCCCATGCAGGAGTACAGCAAAATGCTGGTAGCTCCCCGATACATGCGATCCCGCCTCACCCGGTTGATTGACGATGAGATCAAAGCAGCCAAAAAAGGAAAGGATGCACGGATCATCGCCAAGATGAATAACCTGGAAGATCCTTTAATCATCCAGAAACTTTATGAAGCCTCTGCAGCCGGCGTTGAAATTGACCTGATTGTACGAAGTGTATGCAGGCTGATTCCCGGCAAAAAGAAACTGAGCGAACGAATCCGCGTTCATGCGGTTATCGGGCGGTTTCTGGAGCATTCGCGGTGTTACTACTTCCACAATAACGGCAACGATATCTATCTTATCGGTTCGGCCGACTGGATGCACCGCAATCTGGATGCGAGGGTGGAAGCACTGTCACCCATTGAAAGTCCGGCACTCAAGGCCTACCTCCAGTTTGTTCTGAACCTGATACTGCGCGATAATCAGCAAAGGTGGATTCTGAAAAGTTCAGGCAACTATGAACGCGTAAAGAAAAAGAAAGGAGAGCCCGAAATTTCCACCCATGCTGCCCTCATGAAACACGCCCGCCAAAATGATGAGCCGGTACCGATGTCAGGGCCGGTACCCCCGGTCAACTCCTGACAGTACTTTTTAAATGATGTTACTGCATAAGAGTTTGTTGAAGAGTGTACCCTTTCCCGTAGGAATCATTACGCGGTATATGGGCGATGGCAGTCTCCTCCCGAGGAGAGTACCGCCATAAGACTGAGGCGCGAGTACCGTAGTGAAATTAACGGCAAAATTTAATTATTTGAGGTTAAATCAACGCTCAGATTCATAGGGATCCATTCAGGTACGGATCATTCCCTTCGTCCGTTCCGGCCCTCTGGACGTACCCTTTCCCTTTAAACGGGCACCTTTTTGGGTCCATTTCCTTACCACGGCCTCAAATCAAATACGTACCCTGCCGAGAGATGCTTTTACTCGCCTGAACCCGTTAAATTTTGTTTCAGCTGGAAAGCTGCCGTTTCATAGCGCCCCTTTATATCCAGAATGGCATCCAGTTCTGTCAGGGTATTTTGGTTCTGACCAAGATTCAGATAGGAGTTCGCCAGAAACCAGCGCGTTTTCTCTTCCTGAAATGCAGTAAGCGCTCCGCTTTGAAGCGAACGGCTGAAATGCATAGATGCCTCTTCAAAATTCTGCTGGTTATACCGCACTATTCCCAGATTCAGTACTGCTTTTGAAACCATCTCCTGATTATTCGATGTCTGCAATACTAAAATAAATTGCTCTGCGGCATCTGCTTCATCTCCGTTATAGGCAAAGGCAATCCCTCTGCTGAGGGCAACCTGATCACTATCGCCTACCTGGTCATCGGACCTGGTTATACCGGCACCCGAAAGTTCTGTGGCGTCAATCCGGTTGATTGCCAAATCATGTACGTCAGAGCTATCCTGAAGCAAAAAAAAACGTAATCCGAAAATGATTGTCAGTACAGCAGCTGCGGCAACTACCCAGGTGTAGGGTCTCATTTGTGACATCATGCTCATCACGGGCGACCCGTTCCCGTTCAATACACGGCCACCCGGCATTCCATTAAGATGCTCTTTCCCATTCGTGCTGCCAGATCCTGAACCTCCATCACTCTCTTTCATACGCCGGAGGTGCAGCTCCGTTTCGAACCAATGATAGTACTCAGGCTTCCTGAGAAAGTCTTTCCATAGACGCTCCTTCTCCTCTTCACGCAGCTCTCCACGGATATATCGGTCTATTCTGACCAAGATCTCTTTGTCTTCCTTTTTCATGTCTCTTACTCTATATGAGGTAATAAACTACACTATGCAATAGCACTCCTAGTAATCACTGACCTATTACTTGTATGATCCGCTTTTTCTCAATTCCTTACAGAAAAAGTGAAATTTTTTACAAATAATTTTTTGCACATTCACTTAAACGTTTAATAACCCTGTGTTTACGTATCCATGCATTATTTATGGTAATATCAAAATGTTCAGCAAGATCCTCAGAATCGGCTGATGGATTCCTTAAAATAAATTCACACATCGAGCGATAAGGACCGTCCAGCTGCTCCATGCACCGCTTCAAAATATCAATCTGTTCCTGATTAATGAGATTTTGAATCTGATCCGGACCGGAAACCGGTTCGCTTATCAGTTCGTCAAACTCTTCCAGCTCCGTATCCCTCATTGCTTTAAGATAGGCGTGGCGACTGCCTGTGAGCATGTACGACAGTATGCCGCCCGGATTTTTAATTTCCCCTCTTCTGATTTTCTGGATTACATATTCGAACATTTTTTGCACAGCATCCTCTGCGTCCTCTGGAGAGGCGTTCAGGTTTGCAATCAGGTATTTTTTTAGGATCGGGAGTGCTTCCGAACACATGCGGTTTGCAGTCGCCTCATCCCCTTCCTGAACGGCACGTACCAGTTCGGAATAATCCATGTCCTTTTTATCCGGTTTGTAGCTGCGGCCCGGAAATATAAGATTTGTATGATTTTCAGCCAACGATTTCACGATTTTGTTCTCTCATCCTATCAGATTCTTGTTTCTCATACTGATAAACTGATCTCCGGCGATAATGATATGATCATCGAGACCGATGCCCATCAGTTTCAGCGCCTCCGATACCCGTTTTGTGAGATGGATATCGGCAGCCGATTCCTTTGCATAACCTGACGGGTGATTGTGCGCCATTATTACAGAATTGGCCCTGTTCATGACCGACTGTCTTACAATCTCGGCCACATCCACAATCGTTGATGTACTCCCCCCTGAACTTATTCTCTTATACCCCGTCAGTACCCGTGAGTTGTTCAGAAACGCTATGTAAAATTCTTCATGATGCAGGTCCCGCAATTTTGGCGAAAAAAGAGCTGCTGCGTCCTCCGGAGTATGAATTGAAATCTTCTCACCCAATGACGAAATTTGCACCCTTCTCGACAGCTCAAATACGGCCTCCAGCGTTATGGCCTTTACTCCTGCGATACCCGGTACCACTTTAAGCGACTGCCAGTTCTGCCTCGAAAGATTTCTCAGGCCGTCAAAACGTGAAAGAAGTGCACGTGAAACATTGAGTACATTCATCCCCTTAGTGCCTGTCCGTAACAGTATTGCCAGCAGTTCTGCATCAGAAAGTGACTCAGCCCCATATTTTTTCAACCTCTCTCTGGGTTGCTCCTCAGGCCTCATCTCCTTTACCGATCTCCCCAAAAAACCTGAAGGGCTAAACTCTTCTTTTAACATGTCTATACCCTTTACTATATAAGAACCGAAAGAAGGGGATTCCTTACAGAAATTTCTAAACTTTTTTTAGCCGAAAACAGACGAAGTGCCCTTGAACTATCAAAATGGACATTTTTTGGAATTTTCCCTTTTTATTTTTCTCGCAGAGTCGCGCAGAGTTTTACGCAGATTTGTGCGGAGGAACACCAGCGCTCATTTTTTGTACACGTAGTGAGGCTCAGCGCAACTCAGCGATTCATTTGTCCCATACGGATCGCCGGGCGACGGAACTCTTTAAAAGCCAAAAACCCGCATCAAATTCACAAACACTTACTCCTCGCGAAATTCCAGAATATCACCCGGCTGACAATCAAGCGCTACACAGATCGCATCAAGCGTTGAAAATCGAATGGCCTTTGCTTTTCCCGTTTTCAGTATGGAGAGATTCGACATGGTGATATCTACTTTTTCCGACAGCTCAGTGAGCGACATTTTTCGTTTGGCAAGCATCACATCCAGGTTTACGATGATGGCCATTTTTTACACCGTCAGTTTTTGTTCTTCATGCATGATGGATGCCTGATTCAGTATTTCGGCAATTACGAAACATACCAGCCCAGCAAAAAGCAGTGTAAAATCGAAGTGCGGTAATGTTGTAATAATAACATCGCTATCCACATGGGAATCATACAAAAGTTTAACCGCCCATTCGAATAAAAATGTAAGAGGTGCCGCGATCACCAACAAGACACCGACAATGCGCATATCAGACCCATTTTGAACTGTAAATGTTTCTGTTCTGTGCATGGCATTTAAAACCCGCTTCAGTACAGAAAAACCATATAAAGCCAGTCCGAATATACCTATATGAATCACCCATATAATCGAACCGAAGAATAAGTCAGCATGAAGAGGATAAAAACTCAACTCCACGCCTCTGGATGCAAACAGGAATGCAGATTCATCAGATAAAATTTCCCTCAAATAGTCATTTAAAAAAGCTGATTCAACATAAACTGATACCAGCCATGGCGAAATTTCACCACCGGAAAAGAGGAAAATTCCAAACATTAATACCTGTCCTGCAATGATTACCACTAACATGGCCCAGATAAGCTGTGCCACAAAGCGTAAAAATGAGATGACGGACCAATTTCCAAAAATTCTCATACCGTAAGCTCCTGTTCTTTTTTCAGCCGAACCCCTTCATCAAATGCCCTGGCAATTACAAGGAGTATCAAACCGGCGATGAATATTTCGATGCCAAATGATAATTCCTGAGGAATTTTTGACATCGACGCTTCTTCTAAACTGTAAACCCAATTATTTGAAGGATCCGTAAGCTTCAGCCAGATATAGTGAAAAACGGGTGCAGCGACCACCATCCACCCGGTTATACGCAGGTTCAATGAATTTTTCCTTGTAAAGAAGACCCCGGTTTTTAAACCGCTCACGAACTTTCTAAGAACCCAAACTAAAATCAATAAATATCCTGCTATTGCCATCCAACCAAAGAAGTCCATCCTGACATATCGGATAAAATCTTCCCTGCTGATCTCTATACCGGGAGTTACATTCAACAATGGAATTTCCGTTGGATCGGTATAAACACTGACAGTTCTGAGCCCCAACCAATTTGTATCGCTCAGCTTCGGATTTAATTTTTGTGCGGTGACAACCGGGGCATCATCAGGTGAATAGTTATAACTGATTTTCTCAGGAACGTAGTAGTAGAGTTCGACTATCTCACTGGTCTCGGGATTTAATTTTTTTTGGTAATAATAGTGCCTGCCTGCCAGGTTAAACATCTTCATTGAATGGAAGCTGTTTACACCATCCAGACTTGGATTATTTATCGGTTGGAGAGGATTGTTGAACATATAATATCCGGATACTGACAGCGCGATCAATAAAACGGCTAAAGCGATATTACAGATCCATATCAGAGCAGTTGTCGTAATGTTTGATTTCATATGGTTTGGATTTATTTCTTTTTGAAGAAAGGAATATTTTTATTGATAAACAATAAATATTTATTGAGTAAAGAATCTCCCTTGAAATGATTGTCTACTATAGCATATGAATCAATCCTGAAAAAAACTTCGAGAAGAGCACACTTTCTTTAAGACGAGTTCATCAGCAAAACTCAGCGTTTCATCTGCGATCGTCAGCCCCGAAAGAATCAATCCCTAAGGGACGAGAACAAAAAAAACCGAACCTCTACTCCGGCCCGCCCATCAACGGTTCATTGATCGCACGGATGCTGGCATTGGGAAGGCCATCCGGATTGTTGGCTTTGGATATTTCAAGGGCCTCGATCACCATCTTGAGATGCATCTCCTTGGAATTGTTGTAAAATGCCTGGGCCGCCCCGCTCAGTTTGGGTTTTCCGTGAAGCGGTTTGTCGCTTACGCAGAGCAAGGTTGCAAACGGGACCCTGTACCGGTATCCGTTAGTCGCCACCGTTGCCGACTCCATATCCACCGCCAGGCTGCGGCTGATATGAATCTGTTCAACCGTGCGTTTCTTGATAAACTCCCAGTTGCGATTGGCCGTGGTATAGACGGTACCCAGACGATAATTTTGCTTAAATTTGTCGAGTATCTCCTTCAGGTAAACGTTAAGAAGATGGTTGGGTGTAATGGGGATTGACAGCGGCAGCACGTCGTCCAGTACGCGGTCGTCGCGCATAAACCCGGTTGCCAGCACAAAGTCTCCGATCTCCTGATGGTTGCGTAGTCCGCCGCAATGGCCAACCATAATCAGCGCATCCGGACGCAGAACAGCCACGTGATCCGAAATGGTTTTTGCATTCGACGGACCCACCCCAATATTCACCAGCGTGATCCCTTTGTTGTCGGGCAGCTTGTAATGATACGCGGGCATCTGTGCAGGCCGATCAGGTTTTACGCAATCCGGGTAGATCGAATTAAAAACCTCCACATGCATGTCGTAATTCGTAAACAGTATGTAGCGCTGAAAATCAGCCGGTTTGGTTGCCGTATAGTGCTCAAGCCGGTTAAGGGAGATATCGATCCGCTCCGGGCTGAATAGAAATAACTTTTTCTGGGTGATGTCCCACTCATCCTCATCGGCATTGTCAAACAGGGATGGATCATTCATATCAAGCCGCGGACGCGAAGCAAAAACCTTGAGCTCCGCACCCTTTTGAAGCAGTTTTTTCATCTCCCGGGAAAGATACCAGCGATAGGTATGCGGCTGGGCCATCTCCCCTGTAATGATCGGATTATGCTCCGACCACGAGCGCTTTACCATCAGCTTCGGATAATCGCCCTCATCATAGATTTGCTCCATTAAGTCGCATGCTTTTGACACAAGCGAATCGATTTCTTCTTCTCCGTCAAAGGACTCTTTTGTAATTTCCAGTCTTTTATCCATAAAATCTTATTCTGATGAGAAAGCCGTTTCAATTTTCAAAGCCTTCCTGGGGCGTGGTCAAAGATAAGAAAGTCTTTGAAACTCCCATTTTCGATTTACATGAAAAAACGCTGGACGCCCCGGGCCAAACGCTCACTCATCCGTTTTATGTGCTACAGGCCCCCGAGTGGATCAATGTTATAGCACTTACTCCAGAAAACGATATTGTACTTGTTGAGCAGTACCGGGTCGGCGTGGATGAGGTGACCCTTGAACTGCCGGGCGGCATGGTTGACGATGGGGAGTCACCTCTTGAGGCGGCTAAAAGAGAACTTCTTGAAGAAACAGGCTATTCAACAGATAGATGGGAAATGATTGGCAAGACCAGCTCCAATCCTGCAATCCTGAGTAATTTCACCCATCTCTATATCGCTTACGGCTGCGAAAAAACAGCCCCGCAGGATACGGATGGCTCAGAGGATATCGCTATAAGGGTAATTCCAATGGACAATTTTCTGGACCTGGCGAGAAATGGCACGGTTCATCACGCAATTGTGCTTGCTGCCGTTGCACAGTATTTGTTGAGGGAAAGACGTAGTCGTGAGTATTGAGTATTGAGTATCAGGGTTCAGGGTTCAGGGTTCAGGGTTCAGGGTTCAGGGTTCAGGGTTCAGGGTTCAGGGTTCAGGGTTCAGGGTTCAGGGTTCAGGGTTCAGGGTTCAGGGTTCAGGGTTCAGGGTTCAGGTAATAGATGTTAAAAAATCTGAAATTAAACTCATTAATTGCTTCCCATCTTATGTTTACCCTCTACTATACTACTGTTAAAGTCCGCAGGACGTCACAAGCGAGCGGGGGATTAATCCCCGGTTTCGTGACAAAACATCAATCATCCACCTCCCGCCTCACTTCTGACATTTCCCTTTTCACCATTCGACTCCGCTCAGGGCATGCTTTTGCCTTCTGCCTTTTCACTTCTCACTTCCAACAATTCCCATAGAATTCCGCGGCCCTTTTTGGTAACTTTTACGACCTAACCAATCAATCCGTCCATGATATCCAAAAGAGCTCAATTACTCTCTCCGTCCGAAACTTTAAAAATCACAGCCAAGGCCAAGCAGCTGCAGCGTGAGGGAAAATCCGTTATCTCTCTAAGCGCCGGTGAACCTGACTTCAAAACACCCGCACATATATGCAACGCTGCCATAGAAGCCATCACGGACGGGTTTCATGGCTACACCATGAATACGGGCATGCCCGAACTAAGGGAAGCGATCAGTGCCAAACTGCAACGCGACAACAACCTGGAGTACAGTCCGGATCAGATCGTACTTTCAAACGGTGCCAAACAGTCAATTGGCTTTTCCATACTGGCAACCATAGATCCCGGTGACGAAGTTCTCATTCCGGCACCCTACTGGGTCTCCTATCCGGAAATGGTGAAACTGGCCGTCGGAAAACCGGTCATTATTCCCACAACTTTTTCCAGCAACTATAAGCTGACTCCCGAACAGCTCGATGATGCCATCACCAAGAATACCAGGGGACTCATTCTCTGCTCCCCATCCAACCCCACGGGCGCCTGTTACACCCGATCGGAGCTGAAGGCGCTGGGTGCCGTTTTGAAAGAGCACCCTGATGTGATGATCTACTCGGATGAAATTTATGAATACATTGTATTCGACCGGAAACACGTCAGTATTCTGAATGCAGTACCCGAACTGGCCGACCGCACCATCATCATCAACGGTTTTTCCAAAGGATTTGCTATGACCGGCTGGAGACTGGGCTACTTGGCCGGTCCTAAGGAAGTTGCATCAGCCGTTGCAAAAATACAGAGTCAGGAAACGTCTGCACCCTCTTCCATCTCCCAAAAAGCAGGGCTAGCTGCCTGCACGGGCACGATGAAGCCGGTGGAGGATATGAAGACCGCATTTCGCGAACGGCGCGACTACATTATCGCTGAACTCAGTTCCATTGATGGCGTGGAATGCTTCACGCCTTCCGGCGCTTTTTATGTATTCCCTGACCTGCACCGCTTCTTTGGTAAAGCGACACCCGCCGGCGGCATGATAGAATCATCCACCGACCTCGCCCTGTATCTGCTGGAAGAGCATGGCGTAGCTGCCGTACCCGGCGATGCATTCGGAGAGCCGAACGGTCTAAGGCTGAGCTATGCTGCGTCCATGGATAATCTGAAGGAAGCCATAAAGCGGCTTAAAGAAGGATTGGCGTCATTGACATGATCCTTAACATCTTGCCCGCTTTTTCGCCCGGCAACATGTCATCTTGTTCCGGCGAATGATTTGGCACACTTTCTGCTTATCAGCAGTTAAAAAAACAAACTTTTTAAATTTATGCCTACATACGAATACAAACGCGAAGACGGTACCGTATTTGAGTTCATTCAGGGGATGAATGACAAACCTTTAACAACCTGTCCCGATACCGGTCAACCGGTGAAGCGCATCATCTCGGGCGGAGGCGGAGTAGTGTATAAAGGAACCGGATGGTACGTCACCGATTATAAGAACGGCAGCCGTCCCGCCGGCAAGGACGACAGCAAGCCCGACACTTCCGGATCCACCGGGTCCGCAGCCAAAAGCGACAAGCCCGACACTCCACCTGCTGAATAGAGAAGGATTGGGACCCGTTTAAAGCCGAAAATGATGAATTCCGATACACCCAAAACCGATACTCACAGGAAAGCCATTGAGCAGTTTGTTCTGCTTTGGGGAGAGATGGCGTCGGCATGGGGAATCAATCGGACGATGGCTCAGATACATGCGCTTCTCTACGCGGAGAGCGAGCCGCTGGATACAGACGCCATTATGGACCAGCTCAGCATCAGCCGGGGAAATGCCAACATGAACCTGCGCAACCTTCTGCAGTGGCAGCTGATTCACAAGGTGCATTTCAAAGGACAGAGAAAGGATTACTACACGGCGGAAAAAGATGTATGGAACATCGTCTCCATGATTGTAAGGGAACGTCAGACCCGTGAAATAGAGCCTATCCGGGAGAATCTTGTAGAAACGCTGCGCCTATTTGAAAACAGCGGTATTGATGATGAACAGGAGCAAGAGTTCAAAGAGAGGATTGAAAATTTTATTGAATTTCTGGAGATGTTCGATCGCTTTACCCAGGCCCTGCTGCCCTACATCAACAAAAAGAATCTGACCTTCCTGAAACACCTGGTAAAACTGGCCGAGGCACATCAGTCTCTGAAAGGGGGGAAACAGGGAAAGCAACCGCAGACTGAGCAGCAGAGCGATAACAATGAGTGACACCACGCGGGATATCGGTAATTATGGTGAGGACCTGGCAGCTGCCTACCTTGAGTCGAAAGACTGGCTGATCATTGACCGCAATTATGCCTTTGAGCGTGCGGAAGTGGATATTGTGGCCACCGATCGCAATTATATCATTTTTATAGAGGTCAAATTCAGATCAGATACCTACTTCGGGCAGCCCGAAGAGTTTGTTACTCCCGCAAAGGAGGCCAATATCAAAAAAGCTGCTGAAGCCTGGGTTTACGAGCGGAAAATGGAAACAGCCGTGGTTCGGTTTGATATCATCTCCATTGTGCAAAAAGCCAATGAGGCGCCGCAGATCACCCATTTTGAAGATGCTTTTCGGTGAAACCGAAAAAACAGAGAAACAGACGAACCGACAAACGTCCAACCGAGAAAGGAATTTCAGGTAATTAATAAATATTCATCTAAAATCTCTACTTTATCTGTTTTTCTGTTTCTCGGTTGCTCTGTTCGTCGGTTTCCTTTCCCTCCCGTTCCGCTCAGCGGTTTGAATGCTTTTAACAAAAATGGCTATCAATTCACTGCATTCTGAAATGGCTTCGATCAGTGGTTTTGATGAAGATTGAAGCTTTGCTCTTTCGGTCATTTTCAAATTTCCTCTTGTCTCCCGGAGTTCCTTAAGAATCACCTTCAATTTGTGAATAAAATCTTTTCTCGACTCTGCTGCCTGGGCTTCACCATAGTGAATACCCGGAGATGTACCCGATCGAACCAACTGATTCGATAAATGACGCCCGGCTTCTCTCCTTTTATCAATAGATTCTGATAATTCTATCATCAGCACACCAAAATCGATCAAACGGTCTTCCAGGTCATATTTTTTTCGCTTCATCATTATCCCTCCCATTTTTATTTCAATGCCTTCCCTATATGTATGAACCTCAATTGCCAAAAATCCTTACATAGTTTTTTAAACAGAGCTCCGAGCCGAAGACGATTCCTGATGAGTGAAACAGATAAACCGACCCCCGAATTCTCGGGGCAACCGAACAAGTGATTTTTAAATCAGTGAACCATATTCAGCTCAAATACCCACTTTATCGGTTGTTCTGTTTTTTTGTTGCTCTGTTCGTCGGTTTCCTTTCGTTCTCTCTGTTCGTCGGTTTTTTCTCCCCTACGAAATGTCCCTTCAATACCCTATTTTCTTTCCGGTCTATCTCAACACATATTCATGAGCCACAAAGCCGTGCCTGTTTCCCTTACCGCTGCAGAGTACATCCGAAGTATTCTGGGCATCATCGTTTTTTTTCTGATGCTTCTGCTGTTTACACCATTCATCTTTTTACTGCTCATTATATCTCTGGGACGATTAAGCAGCTTTGTTGTCGAGTCGATTGCACCCCTTATTGTAAAACCCGTCTTCTGGACAGCCGGAATCCGGTTCAGAATTGAGAAAAGAACAGACCCTATTCCCTGTCCCGCTGTTTTTATCATTAACCACAGCTCCTCCCTCGATATCCTCACCATTCTGGCACTTGGTCTGCCACGGGTGCGCTTCGTAGCCAAGTGGCAGCTTCAGTACAACCCCATTTTTTTCCTCCTTGGTCATCTTACGGGCCAGGTCTTCATCCGCCGTGAGAAATCGGAAAAGGCAGTGGCCACGCTGAAAAAAAATGTATCCCGCCTTAAACGCAAAAACCTATCGGTGATGCTTGCTCCGGAAGGGTCGCGCAAACACCCGGGTATCATCGGACCCTTCAAAAAAGGCCCGTTCAGGATGGCAATGGATCTTGGCTACCCCATTGTGCCTGTCTACTTCGACGGAAACCGGGAGCTCAGCAGCGGTGGATTTCTGTTTACCAAATCCGGATCGGTAACGGCAACCATTCATCCACCGGTCTCAACCGACGACTGGACTCTCGAAAACATCGATCAGCATATCGCAGACATCCGACAACGCTATCTGGAGTGGGCCGGCATCTCTTCCGAAGAGGAAAACCTTCAAATGAGTACACAAACCTAACTTTTCCCTACCGTTTTACGCTTAGATTCTGTTTATTTGATAGCTGATTCAGCTTTTTAGGGGCAATTTGCTGTATTAATTGAATAAATCCACTTCAACCGCCCGTCCGGGCTTAGAAGTAAGGCCGCCAAACCGCAATACTCATGTGTTGTCCGGTTCCGGTACCCCATCAGTTGATTCAATTTTGGCATCGGAAAGATTGCACCAGAAAAACGAACAACAGACACATGACTGAAATTTCCCTCAGTAGTATTGATATTGCGATTATCATCGGATACTTCATGCTCATCATTGGTATCGGGGTATGGGTGTCGAAGCGTACGGAAACAGGCGAAGATCTTTTCCTGGCCGGCAGAACCCTGGGGTGGGGGGTAATCGGATTCTCCCTGTTTGCATCAAACATCTCCAGTACCACCCTGATTGGGCTCTCGGGTGATGCGTACCGAACCGGCATTTCCGTTGCCAACTATGAATGGATGGCCGCGATTGTTCTTATCCTGATGGCGGTCTTTTTCATCCCCTACTATATCAAGTCGAGCATTACAACCATTCCTGAATTTCTGGAAAATCGCTTTGACGTAAGGTCCAGAAAATATTTCTCAATCATTACCATCTTCCTGAGTATTGCAGTGGATACGGCGGGCGGGCTGTATGCGGGGGCGCTCGTGGTTCAGGTGTTCTTCCCTGAAATCGGAATCTGGTA
This sequence comes from Rhodohalobacter mucosus, assembly GCF_003150675.1. NCBI lineage: Bacteria > Pseudomonadati > Balneolota > Balneolia > Balneolales > Balneolaceae > Rhodohalobacter > Rhodohalobacter mucosus. Next base: position 165,647 of record NZ_QGGB01000002.1, read on the forward strand.
TACCATCCTTGGGCTGGGCATTTTTGCCGGACTCTATACTGCGGCCGGGGGACTCAAGGCGGTTGTATATACGGACGTGCTTCAGGCGGTGATCCTGCTTACAGGTTCCACGATTCTAACCGTTCTTATGTTCAGCAATTTCGATTTTTCCTGGGAAGCATTCCGCTCCACGGTGTCTGATGATCACATGTCAATGATCCGTCCCCTGGATGATGAAGCGCTGCCCTGGCTTGGCACCCTGATCGGTGTACCTATTCTGGGATTTTATTACTGGGCCACCAATCAGTACATCGTTCAGCGTGTACTGGGTGCGAGGGACATCAAAAACGCCCGCTGGGGAGCAATGCTGGGAGGCGCCCTGAAAGTGACCGCCCTGTTTATCATGGTGATCCCGGGAGCTATGGCGATCAGCGTATTTCCCGGCCTTGAAGATCCGGATATGGTATTTCCCACAATGGTTGCCAACGTGCTGCCCATCGGTATTACAGGGCTGGTTCTGGCCGGACTGATCTCCGCAATTCTCTCCAGTATCGACTCCACTCTGAACTCAGCGTCAACGCTGATTACCATGGACTTTGTGAAACCGAAAAATCCAAATCTGGATAACAAACAGATCGGTAAAATTGGACGCTGGACTACGATTATCCTGATGCTGGTTGCCGTTTTATGGGCACCCAATATCGTTCACTTTGAAGGAATTTTCAGGTACATCCAGCAGGCTTTCTCCTATATTGTGCCCCCCGTGGTAGCGATCTTTTTCATGGGTATTCTCTGGAAACGGGGCAGTCGTCACGCCGCTTTCTGGACGCTTGTGAGCGGACATTCTATCTCCTTTCTGATATTCATACTATCAATAAACGGATATATTGAGCTTCACTTTACCATTACGGCCGGTTTGCTCACCGCCCTTTCATTCCTGATCTTTTACCTGATCAGTATCTTTGGTGAAGCGCCGGAAGAGGGCAGCATGGACACCATTATCTGGAAGCCCAAAGATGCCAAACCGTCCGAGCCGCTGCCCTGGTACAAGGATTACCGCTTCCATTCGGCAATGATTGTCCTGGCAACCGTTGCGATCGTCATCGCATTCTGGTAATACATCCGTATCTGCACGAACCGACTCGTTCTACCCATGATTTCAATTTCAACCGACAGCAAGGAAACAAAAACCTTTGCCAAACAGATCTCATCGAAGCTGACGTACGGCTCAAAAAAGGCCGCTGCTGAATTCGTCGCGGAGCAGATGGGCGCGCATGTTGATAAAGGAGGCGACTCTGCCAGGTTTCTGTTCTGGCATCCCGATTTCAAAAAGGCTGACCGGGCTGTGTTAAATATCTACGTCCCCACCGAGTCGTTCTACTTCGACAAGCCGGAGCAGCATATCGACATGACCTGGCACTCCGTTCCATTAACGATGACCGATGAGTTTGCCTGCGCTGTGGTACGCGGAATACCGGCCGGCAACCGGGATGTGTTCGGTTCTTTCTATGATGCAACCATCCACTTTAAAGACGGGTCTGAAGCAACGGTTCGGGATCCCATGGCGTGGTCCATGCCTTTTGGCATTTATGCACCTGCCGAATTGTATGATGTTGAAAAAGTGCGTTCAGAAAGGCAGGATACCGCCCATTTCAAAAGGATTGAAAAGGAAGCCGCGGAGAGGAAAGATGGCCGTGTGGGTCCCCCCGTGAATCTTCTGGAGGTGCACACGGCATCGGCAACAGACGACGGCACGCTGCAGTCACTGGCAGCCAGATACCGTCGTATCGGAGCCGCCATCCGTAACGGTTCGGCCCTTACGGCAGACCAGCAGAACCTGGCAGGTTTTGACGCTGTTGAACTGATGCCCCTGGAACCCGTTATACAGCATCCCGAACGCCATCGTTTTTGGTCGCCCGTAAACACCCCGGAACATGACGGGGATGAAATGACGGTAAAACTGAAAAAGCCGAATGTGATTAACTGGGGCTACGACATCGTTCTGTTCGGTTCCGTTGCCCTGAACCCCTCTATACTGTCCACAGGCAGGCCGCATGAGCTGCTTGAACTGATTGAAACATTGCACAATTTCCCGGGCAAACCGATCAAAGTGATACTGGATGTGGTTTATGGCCACTCCGACAACCAGGGTCTGAATGTGCTTCCCGAATCCTTTTTCGCGGGACCCAATATGTACGGGCAAAATATCGACTTCCAGAATCCCCTTGTGAGGGCCATGGTACTTGAAATGCAGCGGCGTAAAATTGACTGGGGATTTGACGGTGTTCGGGTAGACGGTGCACAGGATTTCAAGTATTACGACGAACAATCCGGTCAGATGATCCATGACGACCGGTTTCTGGAGCAGATGAGCGATGTTGAACAGCATGTGGCGGGCGTGTCATACAAACCCTGGATGATATTTGAAGATGGCAGGCCCTGGCCGCGTGACGACTGGGAGCTGGCTTCCACGTACAGGGAGATCACTGAAATGCAGAAGCATCCCTTTCAGTGGGCCTCTATGATTTTCGCCTACAATACGCCCTACAATTACACGTACTGGGTTTCCAAGTGGTGGAGGCTGCGTGAGCTGTTCCGGTTCGGTAATAAATGGATAACTGGTTATGCCAATCACGATACCATGCGCCGGGGCACACAAACGGACCCATCCTCCATCAATGTGAACTTTCAGTTGGGTAACTCACTCAAGATGGTGATGGATAACGCCTATAACAATCCGGCCACTACCCTTGTGATGAGCGGATTTCTGCCAGGCGTACCCATGGACTTTGTTCAGGCCCTGGGAAACACTCCCTGGAGTTTTATTCGGAATACCGATACCACCTATGCTGTGAAGGTGGCTGCTGAAGAGGCTCATTTTACAGAGTGGCAGATTACGGAAGTTGAATTCAGAAATCCCCGGTTTTTCAACAAACTGAAGGATATGGGCTTCAAATCGCTTGGAGCTCTGAGGCGTTTTTCAAAAGCCCTTTTGAATCTTGTGAAAGCTACGGACTACCGGACTGACGTCATTGCATCGTCACTCAATCAATTTGATCCGCCCTTTGATGTGATGGGCTGGGATGCTGATAAACTGAATCAGTTTGCACTCGCGTGGACAGAGGATTTGCATCTCTACACAAACGCAGACAACCATCGCGATCAGATGGATCCGGATAAAGCGGCGTTTAACCTTTCGGCTCGCAGATTCAGGCTGAATAATCCATGGCTAAGGGAAGCCTTTACAGCAGATGATATGATGGATTACCAGAGACCCGTGGACGGAACCGTTATTTTTTACGGGTACCGAAAAGATCCCGCGACCGGAAAGGAGCTCATACTGGCGGCTAACATGGAGGGTCAGGCAAGGCTTGTTGATATTCCGTCTCTCGGTTTACCTGTTATGGACTGGAACGGCTGGGAGATCGCACTGAAAACACCGACCCTCAAATCAAAAAAAATTACCGACCCCATCAAACTCAGCATCACCCAGGGTATTCTGTTTCAGCGCGGTTAGGTAGCCACAGAAACACGGAGGATTTGATTTTCTTGTTTAATTTGAGCTATTCGTATTAACAAGAAATCCTGCACAACATCTCTTTGATGAGCACTTTATTTTTTGATTGAGGAATAATATTTGATCAAATCGTACATCTCACATCACTCATCACATATCAGTATTCCTCCGTGCCTCCGTGGCTAAACCCACCGTGACTACTGGCCTCCTAAACAAAAAAAGCCGACAGATAAGAATCAGCCGGCTTTCATGAATCAAATGAATTTAAAGTAGATTATTTCTCTCGGTAGAAATAGATCTTTTTGTTGTTGGCGTCTTTACCGCTTTTGATTTTTACGTTGTGTTCCTGGTTATACTGGTAAACAGCGGTTCTCATTGAGTTGACGCTCTTCTCATTCGTATAAGAAACTTCTACGGCTTGTCCTCCGGGCTCCAGTTTGTCCAGAGCGTCCATGAGCGGTTTGAATTTAGAAGATCTTCTTTTACTTGATTTAATTTCGGATCGTTTTACAAATTTTATGTCCATGTCCAATAGTTTATTTAATAGATATTCATGATGATAAGAAATTTTTTCTTTCAACTCTAAAGTTCACTTAATATAAAGATTGTGTTTACAATTTATTTCATCCCTTATGTAAACCTTAAAACACTATCCGGATAAATTAATTTCTTACGTAAGAGAAATAACCCTTATCTCACTATTATATTGAATGCAATTGTTTTGGTATAGTACAATCTTTCCGCATATAACCTGTAAATACCCATTCATTAAAGAAACATTTCTTTACCAAGAATAAATGAACGCTTTATTAGTCTGACCGCGTGTTAGTTTTCAAACCACAGTAACCAATTCAATTTTCGACTTTAACATTTGCCGGTTTATCACATTACGTTGGACTATTTAGCAAAATTTTATCCTGCCACTTTTTTTTTAAACAGATCTGTAAACAAACATGGGAATACAATATCAAGTCGTTTCCATAACCCCCTCGATACGAATTCTGGTATTAATCAAGATCTGGCTTCGGGGTTCAACTTGGGGATTCATTCTTACCCCGGGTTTTACCCGTGGCTAATAAGATTCAACGCCTCCGGCGTTGTATGCAAAGCTATGAAGAGCGCAGTTGCTAATTTACTGATCAGGCATTTCTACTTCCCTTCCATGTTCCGGAGGAACATCTGATCGGTAGCCCAGCGGGCGCCAACGGCCAAACCTCCGGGCCGGATCGTTGAATAACCATGGAATACATTCCGGAGGTTGCAGGCGGATTCCGCATTGGAAATCAGCATCTGTATCAACCACCGCACATATTATCATTAACCCCTCGATACAGATTTTTGCGTTGATCAAAATCACGCCTCGGGGATAAAATACGGTCATCATCCAACCCGGCGCTTCGCACCGGGCTAATGAGATTTAACGCCTCCGGCGTTGGGGGCAGACCGCATACAATTCCGAAGGGTCGAGACTTCACTCTGAGCCAATGGCGATTCTCACGAAGTGCTCATTTTTTGAACGCGAGAGCGAAATGCATTTATCTGGATACAGTTTTTATAAAAGGCGAATCTATTACATAAGGAAACTTCATATATCACTGATCACTCATCGTCCATCTAATATCAATCCGCACTCTCTGCAGGGCACTCAAAAGTGACCTTTATCTTTTAAAAACTCCGATTCCATAAAAACGTCACAAACCATTGCCTCAATAAACTTCCTTGGCGATATTCCGGTCGACCCTACAAAGACTGAGATCATACCTCCATGCTGGAAACTACCCGTCAAAATTATAAATACATAGGACTTGCGATTGCTACCATTGCGGCGGGTATTCCTCTATGGACCTATTCCGGCTCAGCCATTGACTTCACATCCTACAGTTTTTTAGCCATTTGGGCTGCCATTGGCATCGCTGCGTCATTCTTTTCGCTTTTTGTCATCAACCTGAATATGCGTGACATGGCAAGTTCTTTCGTCTCAGGCTATGTGATTGCGGTTATTCTATACTTTGTGAGCCGAATTCTTGTATCGAGCATGGTTCACACCCAGTTCATCCTTTCACTGCTGATGGCCATTGGAGTGGGACTGATTTCCGGGTTTTCGGGATCACTCATCTGGCGTTTTATCAAAAAAAAATAAGGCACAAGCACGGACGTCACTCATAACTTATTATAATAAATTGACATAAGGCTCAGGAGCATTGTGAAAATATTTTTCATTAGAGATTTTTAATATTCATTAGGATTATTTAAGTTCGATGAAGGAACATCAGAGATCAATAGAAGCTATACCATCATACCATTACAGAAACCCCATTGCTCATGGAATTCTCAAAAAAAACCAAAGCCGTTATGTATGGATTTGCCGCTACAGCGGCTTTGCTGACGGCAGGATTGCTATTCAGCTGGATGAACTGGACAATCATTGCGTCCATTTTGACTATTGGTGCACTCGTAATCAACGGCTCAATTCTTGGCAAAAAAATTATGGATCTGTATAATCAGGAAAAAATGGCCGAGCCCTCTTCAGCCGGCATGTATTCCGGAATACAATCCTCGTTTTTAACCTCAGCAAGAAAAGAGGGGTCTGAAGCGTAGTACGTATCCTTTGCTAATTGCCCAGGACTCTCATCATAAAGAAGCTCTCAATTAAGGCGGTTAGTCCCCATTTGCACTTTTTTCACCACAGAGACGCGGAGAGCGCAGAGAAGAGGTATTTTGATCAGAGGCAGTAGAAAGAATTATTTAGAAAGTGACCCTACGTCAGTCGGCGGACTCTTACCCTTCAAATGGAGACTTAAGGAACCGACATCTCCCGCTGAATCACGCTTTAATGTGCCAAATCAGAATACCTGATTAAGTCAGCCCCAATTGCACGTAGCATGACACCGGAAACTAACAACCAACAGCGGGCAACGGGAAACGCATCATCCAACTAACGACACCACTACATCGCTTCCTGCTGAGATTTGTTGGTCAGGCCCATTCCATTGAGCTCACTCTTGTAAGAGTAGGTAGGCACAATTTTCTTCAAGCCTTCCCGGAGAAGTTCAGTCTGGCCCGCATCTATCATATTGAAGATGTCAGCTATGTAGTAGTTCAGTTCTTCCTTCGACATATTGCGGCTGCACACGGCTTTAAAGATCTCTCTGTGCTGCGTATCGGATACACCCTCTTCAGCGTTCAGAAGCTCTTCAAAGAGTTTCTCACCGGGACGCAGCCCGCTGTACACAATCTGGATATCCTTATCCGGCTCCAGTCCGTGCAGGCGAATTAAATCCCTGGCCATATCGGTGATCTTCACGGGCTCACCCATGTCGAGCACGAATACCTCACCGCCATCTCCCATGGAACCGGCCTGCATAACGAGAAGCACGGCTTCCGGTATGGTCATGAAATAACGCTTCATTTTAGGGTCTGTAACGCTGACAGGCCCCCCATTCTTAATCTGTTCCATGAAGATCGGAACAACGGATCCGCGGGAGCCCAATACGTTTCCGAAGCGTACGGATATAAATTTCGTCAGACAGGTGTCATTATACGACATGCACACCTCTTCTGCCGCACGCTTGGTCGCACCCATCACATTTGTTGGGTTCACGGCTTTATCGGTAGATACCATCACAAATTTCTTCACAAGGTGTCTGCACGCCAGTTCGGCCAGGGTTTGGGTGCCCCCAACATTTACCTTGATTGCCTCCTCGGGGAAGCTTTCCATCATTGGCACATGTTTATAGGCCGCCGCATGAAAGATAACGTCCGGCTGCACCGACCCCATAATAAGATCCATTTTGCGGTAGTCGGTGACGCTGGCTACGCACGGTACAATCTCCGTTCCGATTTTTCGCAATTCATTCTCAACATGGAAAAGCTCTGTTTCATCTACGTCGAGCGCAATCAGTGTAGCCGGTTTCAGCTTGGCACACTGCCGAACCAATTCGCTGCCGATGGAACCGCCTGCACCTGTTACCATCACGGTTTTATCCGTAATGCTTTCACTGATCATATCCATATCGAGAGAAACAGGTTCGCGTCCAAGTATGTCTTCAATACTGATATCCCTGATATGATGCACGCCAACCGGATCATCAGACAATGAGTGAAAAGAAGGAAGTATTTTAATCTCAATACCCGGCCGGATAGACTTCACATGATCGATCATTGCTTTCAGATCCTTCTTCGGCATTTCCGGATAAGCAACAATAAGCGCTTCTACAGGCTGATTTCTAAGATAGTCGTACATGGTCTGCATACCGCCCAATATCCTTGTCTCATGCAAAAAGAGCCCGGGTATGGCACGATCGTCAAATACTCCATGGACGGATAGTTTCATCTGCTTGTTCCGCAAAATATCACGCAGAATCTGATCGCCTTCGCTTTCCGCACCATAAATAATAGTATGCTTCATCTGCTTTCGGGGCGACTGGATTAAAAGCTCCATCAGCACCCGTTTGCTGATTCGGAATCCTCCGATAAACTGAATGGCTATAAGCGCCGCCAGAGCGGTAAAAGCGAACTCAAAATTGGAAATGTTCCATATCAAATTTCCCGTCAAAACAGCCAGAATGGCTCCCACACCTACACCATTAACGATGCGCACCATTTCACGCAGGCTGACGTAGCGCCAGGTTACCAGGTACATGCGAAAGATCATGAGTCCGGCTAGTACAGAGCCTGCGAAAAGCAGTGAATAGCCCACAGGAAAAGCTCTTTCACCTCCGGAGAATGGCGCCAGAATAATGAATGCAAAAACAGTGGCGAGAAGAAGTGCGACTGCATCCCCCGCCATGAAGATCAATCCCCTTGTGAATTTATTAATGTATTTACTTCTAACGTCATACATCTCTGTACTCATCTTCTTGTACCCCACTCTAGATTGAGTTCACCGGACGGCTATAAAGGCAATAAAACAATTAACACAACTCATACCCTAAAAAAAGACTCTGTCCGCTGAACTATTTTATAGTACGTCATCTACCGAACAACGCACTATGGATTTAAATTTATTTATGTTTATCAATAGTCACTTTTGATGAACTTTTCCCTGCTTGGACAACTAATGTATTTAATTATACGGGAACTTAAGATTACAATCGTCTAATAAGGAATCATTTCACATTACGGTAACAATGACGTTACCCCCTGCAACCTGTAATGCGTACATTTTCACTGTTTTCTATCACTTTATCAAACAATCTTTTTTCGGCTTAAAAAGAGGGTCTGGAGTACAGTGTGTCGATATACAGTGTGTCAGTGCCAACATTATGTCAGTGTGTCAAATGGTGCGTTTCCCAGTCATTAGGAAGAGGTTGCCGCTGCGTGCTCCGCGGCTTCTCTGCGGCCAGGGCGGTTAAACCGGGGAAAGTTTCTGAAAGGGCTCTTTTCATGTTCTGAGCCAAATTATTGTTTGGGAGATGTCTCGACTCCGCTTTGCTCCGCTCGACATGACAATTGATGCTATTGTACAAGGGCGGGTATCAAGATCCTGCTAATAAGCAATTCAGTCTTACTCGCCATGATCATCCTTTTTTGGCTCCGTATTCCAAATCATAAACTGTGAATTATCGCTGCGTACACTGCGTCCCCTCAGCGGACACAGCGGTTAAACCGGGGAATGATTAATTGAAGGAAAAATTGAGGTTCCGGATAACCCTCTAATGAGGAGATGTCTGGAGTTACAGTGTATCAGGGGTACAGTTTGTCAGTGTGTCAAATGGGTCGTTACCCAATCATTAAACAGGAACTGCCGCTGCGCTCTCTGCGACTTCCCCGCGTACACGGCGGTTAAACCGGAGAAAAGTTTTTGAAAAGGCTCTTTTCGTATTCTGAGGCATATTGCTGGTTTGGGGGGATGTCTCCACGCATTCGCTCCGCTCATTTGGTCGACATGACAGTGGGCGGAATTGTCAATGGCGGGTGTTGGAATCTGAACCAATGCAGCATTCAGCCTCACCCGCCGTGCATAAATGGTCCCTGCACGAAGTTATTGTCTATCCTTTTTTCAGAACTTTACTTATTGCGCTCAGCACCCACTCCCGCTCCTCATCCCTCAGGTTGCTTCCGGAAGGCAGACAGAGGCCGGGGTGTTCGATTCGACAGACGACGTGAAGTCCTCAGTCGAAGGGTACTAAGTCGAAGGATGCTCAGGCTATATCATTTACTTTCTGAATCAACTCACTGATGAGTTCATCAACCGATGATTTGTCGGTATCCAGCGTAAGGTCTGCGTTTTCCGATGGTTCATAATCGCCGTCAAAGCCGGTCAGTCCTTTAATCTCTCCTTTTTTCGCTTTTGCGTAGAGTCCTTTCGGATCACGTTCCTGTGCGGTTTCGGGATCGCATGTCACATGTACTTCAACAAATCGTTGATCCGGAAACAGGCTTCTGGCACGCTCGCGATCCTCTTTATAGGGTGATACAAAGGTGCAGAGCACAATGTTTCCGTGTTCAAAGAAGAGCCGCGCCAGCTCTCCTACCCGGCGGATATTCTCCGTTCGGTCTTTCGGACTGAACCCAAGATCCCCGTTCAGACCATGGCGCACCTGGTCACCATCCAGCAGAACAGTATGCTTGCCCTCATCCCAAAGCTTTTTCTCCATGGCTTTGGCAATGGTGCTTTTACCCGCACCCGAAATTCCGGTAAACCAGAACACCACCGCCTTGTGGCCGTTTCGTTTCTCGCGCTCCTCGCGGGGGATATTCCAGGATTCCCAAACTACGTTTGGGGAGTGTTGAGTTTTGAGTTTTGAGTGCTTAGTTGTTTTCGTTTCACGTTTGACGTCTGACGTCTCACTATCGGTTTCGGTTGTCTTAGATCGAATCATGCCCGCGCCCACCGTCACATTTGTAGCGGGATCAATCACAATAAAGCTGCCCGTCTTTTGATTGGAGCGATAGGCGTCTATAAATAAAGGCTGCGCTGTAGTCAGTTTTACGCGACCGATTTCGTTCAGCTCCAGGCCTTCAGCGTCTTCGCGGTGAAGGGTATCCACGTTCATCCGATAGATCACCTCGTCTATGAACATTTGCGTTGTTTTGGTGGTGTGCATCAGGATATACTGCTTGCCTTTCTCCATCGCCTCCTCGTTCATCCAGCAAAGATACGCTTCCAGCTGACGCGTATCCTGGGGAACATTCTTTTTCCGGACAATCATATCTCCCCGGGAGATGTCAATTTCATCCTCAATGGTCAGAACGACCGAATCGCCCGGATAGGCCTGCTCCAGGTTGCCGTCCATGGTCACAATTTCCTTTACCTTGCTGGACAGCTTGGACGGCAGTACCGTAATCTCGTCTCCCACGCCGATCCTGCCCGAAGCAACCCTTCCTGAAAAACCCCTGAAATTCTGGTTGGGGCGAATCACATACTGAACGGGGAACCGGAAGTCGATCACATTTTCAGATGCGTCCACTTTTACCGTTTCCAGATGGTGAAGCAGCGTGGATCCATTGTACCAGTGCATATTGTCGCCCTTATCGACCACATTATCGCCTTTCAATGCAGAAATGGGAATGTAGGTTACATCATCCACATCCAGTTTTTTTGCAAAAGACCGAAAATCGGCTACGATCTCATTGAATACTTTCTCATCATAGTTCACAAGATCCATCTTGTTGACGGCCACAACCACGTGGGGTATCTGAAGCAGTGATGAGATAAACGCATGGCGTCGCGACTGTGTCAACACTCCCTTCGAAGCATCAATCAGCACTATGGCCAGCTCTGCAGTGGAGGCTCCGGTTACCATATTCCGGGTGTATTGGGTATGACCCGGTGTATCGGCGATTATAAACTTTCGCTTCGGCGTGGCAAAATAGCGATAGGCCACATCGATGGTAATCTTTTGCTCTCTCTCTGCACGTAACCCATCCGTGAGTAGGGCCAGGTTTACCTCCTCCTCCCCGCTGCTTTTCGACGTCTTCTCAATCGCCTCCATCTGGTCCTCAAAAATCGACTTCGAATCATATAAAAGCCTTCCGATCAGCGTACTCTTTCCGTCATCCACGCTCCCGGCCGTCGTAAAACGCAGGAGGTCCATGTCGAGGTATTTGGTCTCTTGATCAACACTCAGTTTTGAGTTTTGAGTTTTGAGTTTTGAGTTCTTATTTGTCATTTTTTGATTGTTCTCTGAGTAGTTTTAACAATGGATGTCAGAATTTTTATTAGCTCCTGACACTTCTCAATATGTTGATCGACATCAACCTTTACTGCGTCAGAAGCTTTAAGTAACTCCAACCAAAACCAGGACTCCCTGGCTTCTTTGAGAGCTATTGACATTTTGTTTACAAAATCTTTCCTGGAAACTGCTGCACCTGCCTCATTAACATTTGCACCAATACTGGTTCCTGATTTAAGAATCTGTCTCGAGAGATCATATTCTTTCATCGATTTTAGCTTTTTATACAAGTCAATCGATATCAAGCCGAATTCAAATGACTTATCATAAATTGGCCCTTTATATTTCATTGAATTGAGTGATTTGTTGGCGTTCAGTAGTAAGAATCAAAATCCGTTGATTCCTTACACTCAAAACTCAAAACTTAACACTCAAAACTAAAAGTATCCTTGCCTCTTCCGGTCCTCCATTGCTGTTTCGCTGCGCTTGTCGTCATGGCGGTTGCCGCGTTCGGTTTGACGGGCGGAGGCCACTTCCTGAATAATCTCCTCCATATTGGAAGCCGTTGACAATACCGCTCCGGTACAGGTGGCATCCCCTATTGTTCTGAAACGGACGGTTTTGGTTACGATCTCTTCATCCGGCATCCGGTTCACAAAATCTGTATCGGCAAGCCATACGCCACGGCGGTTAAATACTTTTCTTTCGTGTGAAAAATAGAGATCCGGAATATCTATCTCTTCCTGGGCGATATACTGCCAGATATCCATCTCCGTCCAGTTACTGATGGGAAAAATTCTGAAGCTTTCGCCCATGTTTTTGCGTCCGTTATAAAGATCCCACAGCTCAGGCCGCTGATTTTTGGGATCCCACTGACCAAAAACATCCCTGTGGGAGAAGAATCGCTCCTTCGCACGCGCCTTCTCCTCGTCACGACGGCCGCCTCCCAGTGCAGCATCCACCTGGTGTTTCTTCAGGGTGTCAAGCAGGGTTACGGTTTGCAGCGCATTCCGGCTGGCATCAGGCCCTGTCTCCTCCTTTACACGCCCCGAATCAATCGATTCCTGTACGGATCCAACAATCAGTTCCACACCGGTTTTTTTGACGAGCTCATCCCGGAATTGAATGGTTTCGGGAAAATTGTGCCCCGTATCCACGTGCATCAACGGGAATGGTATTTTTGCGGGGTAAAATGCTTTGAGAGCGAGGTGCACCATAACAATGGAGTCTTTTCCACCGGAAAAAAGCAGTACGGGCCGCTCAAACTGCGCGGCCACCTCTCTCATGATATAGATCCCTTCATTCTCAAGCTGTTTGAGATGACTCTGTCTCTTTATCTTCATAATTGTTCAATGTAGATGTTGTTTTTATCCAGGCTCAAAAAATAGGCTCTTTACAGGCTAAAATCTATGCCGGAATTGGATGTTAGGTTATTATATAGTTTTGAGTGTTTGGGGGCTGGTTTTTAGTGTTTAGTGTTTTTAAGGAGGAGGGGAGACCGGACCCGCAGACGGATGACCGGAGACCGCAGTTGGCTGACCGATGACCGATTGATAATAAGAGCTTTGATAGAACATTTCTGCTGTTACAGAATGGATTAAAAACAGTAAAATTATCAGGACCAACTGTCACCGGTCTTCCGTCACCGATCCACATGCAACGGTCAGCAGACAAAGTCTGCCCGGTCCCCGGTCCCGCTGTCACTCAAAGTCCAATTATAAATTCAGGATTGTGCAAATCTTCCTTATTGTACGTAAGGGGGGACTTCCTGGGGCCGTTCTTACCGGAATAGCGAAATACGGCGTCCGCAGCAGCGGTATCCCACTCCATGGTAGGGCCGAACCGCGGATAGAGATCCGCCCTGCCCTCTGCGACGAGGCAAAATTTCAGGGAACTGCCGGATGGCACCTCTTCGGAGACCTCAATGCCCATATCGCTCAGCTTTTCCACCGTATTGCTGCCTCCATGAGAGCGGCTCACCATGATCCTTGCAGGATCGCCTTTTTTGTACGGGATATGCTCAATTTTTTTGGGGTCGGAGCTTCCTTGCTTTTTAAATGCCCCATCTTCCCTGCTGGCATAGTATAAAATATCATCTGCAGGAATATAAACGACACCCATAACGGGAATACCTTCTTCGACGAGTGCGATATTGACCGTAAACTCTCCGTTTCGTTTGATGAACTCCTTGGTGCCGTCAAGCGGATCCACCATGAAAAACCGGCGCCAGTTTTTTCTAACGTCATATTCCGGGACCTTCGACTCCTCCGAGATAATGGGTATATCCGGATATGACTCCTGCAGGCCTTTTACGATCTCCCTGTGAGCCTCCATGTCCGCTTTGGTCAGCGGTGAGTTGTCGTCTTTTCGATCCACCGTAATACCGCTGTGATAGTGCTTAAGTATTTTCTCGCCTGCCCGCCGGGCGATGGTGTTCAGGGTATTGATATCTATTTGCATTTTACCTGGTTTGAAATCTTTGTATGATTTTTTATGAGTTGTTACGACCGGATCCGCAAGCGGAAGACCGGAGACGGAAGACCGTTTGACTTCGATACTTGTCAGAACTTAACTGTTGTCTCGGCATAATACATTTACGGTAAAAGGATTTATGATAATTACATTTATTACAATCTTCTGACCCAGATTCACCGTCCCCGGTCATCGGTCGTCGGTCCCCCGTCACCGGTCCTAACCTAAAACGGCCAGACCACCGGAACCAGTAGCAATGTAATCACTGCCACAATCAGATTCAGCGGCAGGCCGAATTTCACATAATCCGTAAACCGGTAACCCCCCGGGCCCAAAACCATCAGGTTAGTCTGATACCCTATCGGTGTTGCAAAACTGGCGGATGCGGCGAACATGATGGTCATCACAAACGGCATGAAGTCTGTTCCAAGTGATGCCGCCGTGGACAGGGCTATGGGAAATACCAGAACCGCTGCGGCGTTGTTGGTAATCATTTCCGTCAGCATCCAGGTTACCAGGTAGGTACCGATAAGCGCCATGTAGGGATGATTCCCGGCAAAACCGATAAACCCGGCCGCAAGTGTTTCGGCAACACCCGTGAGCTGCAGGGCGTTGCCGATGCCTAATGCTGCGCCGATCACAATCAGCACCTGCCAGTCGATGCTGTTGCGGGCTGTTCCACCACGGGTACATCGCGTGATCAGCATGGCTCCCGCCGCCAGAAAAGAAGCCTGAAACATGGACAATAAGCCCGTCGCAGCTGCTAAGACCATTGTGCCCAATATCACCCAGGATACCCAGCTTTTGCTATAATCCGGCGTACCGCTTTGATCCAGAGTGCTCACCAAAAGAAAATCGTTGGATGACTTATAGCGATCCGCAAAATTCCGGGGAGTCTCGAGCAGCAGGATATCCCCGGTCTGCAGCATGATATCCCCCACTTTCTTCCTGATACGCTCACCTCGCCTGGATACAGCCAATATGACGGCACCATACCGATTTCGAAATTCTCCCTCTTTTACGCTCTTACCGTTCAATGCATTTGACGGTGATACAACGGCTTCAACCAGGTGCCGGTCACGACGGGGTGAATTCAATTTAAAAACCTGGTCCGTTGCAGGCTCGAGCCCCTGAATATGTTGCAAATCCACGATCGACTCCACCATTCCCGTAAAGATCAGCCGGTCATTCTCCTGCAGGATCTCATCCGGCTCTACAGCAGCCAGAATGGTTCCGTCGCGCACAATCTCTACCAGAAACAGTCCTGGCAGATGCCGAAGCCCCGCATCTTCAATGGTGTTGCCAATCAGCGGACTGCTTTCCCGGATCATCATCTCTATGGTGTATTCGCGCGTATTTTCGAAGCTGGATAATGAGGAAGATCCATCCGGAAGGCCTTTTCTACCAAACAGCAGCAGATAGATAAAGCCGCCGATTGCAATAGGTATACCTACATAGGCCGGTTCAAAGATGTTAAGCGCCATGTTTTCTTCACTGATCAGCAGGCCGTTTACAATAAGGTTGGTACTGGTACCAATGAGTGTACATGTACCGCCCAGGATGGCAGCATAGCTGAGCGGCATCAATATTTTGGAGACCGGAATACGATACTTGCGGGCCCACTCCTGAAGAGCAGGGATGAACGAGGCTACAATGGGCGTATTGTTCATAAATGCACTCATGGAAAGAACAGGTGCAATAATAACCGCCTGCGTTCTCCAAAGCTCCTTTGGCCGGCCCAGAAGCTTCTGAATGATAAACTGTATGGCACCCGTATCGCGCAAACCTGCCGCAACAACATAAAGAGCCGCAATAGTGAGCATACCCTCGTTCGAAAAACCGACCAGGGCATCCGTGACGGGAATGATGTTAAAAACAATAATCAGCGTGAGTCCGCCCAAAAATACCAAATCTGCCTGAATCCTGGAAAAAAGAAGCGTCAGAAGACAGATCAGAATGACAAAAAGTACAAATATTCCCTCAAATGCCATTCAGGTTAATCGCTTTCGTTTGGATGATTGCCTTAAATCGTCTCATGAATAATGAAATGTCAATATAAGGCCGTTTTTACTCTATTAAAGATAGAATTTGTTCATCTTACATTACAGTTTGTCAGGGCTACAGTGTGTCAGTGCCAACAGTGTGTCAAAGGGTCGTTACCCAATTATTAAACAGGAACTGCCTCTGCGCTCTCTGCGTCTCCTCAGCGGACACTGCGGTTAAACAGGGGAAAGTATTTGGAAGGGGCGGTTCAGTGTTCTGAGAAAAACTATTAGTTAGGAGATGTCTCCTTTCACTCACCGTCCGCAAAAGCTCGGGACGGTTCGTTCAGTCGACATGACAATGGCGGAATTGTCAATGGCGGGTATCAAAATATGGTTTAATACTGCATTCAGTCTCACCCGCCGCATATGAATGGTCTTGGCACATAGTTCTTGATTATCCTTTTTTCAAGACTTTCTTAATTGCTCTAAGCACCCTCTCCCGCTCTTCATCCGTCAGATTGCTTCCCGATGGGAGGCAAAGGCCGTATTCGAAGAGCGTGCCGCAGAGACCGATGGCGTCCGATTCGTCTGACGAGGTGAACTCGTCAGACGGAGGATGGCCATAAAACTCACACCCTTCATAGAGTGGCTGCATGTGCATCGGTTTCCAGAGCGGTCGTGTTTCGATGTTCTGCTCTTCCAATGCCAGACGTATATCCTCACGGGTTATTCCTCCCGTCTCTTTCGGATTTACCAGGATGGTGGTTAGCCAGCGGTTGCTGAAGTAGCCAGGTGGTTCGGGCAGGAAGTAGATTCCGGTTGGGGAACCTTTGGGTTTCAGGTTTAAAGTTTCAGGTTCAAGGTTATCTTCAACACGTGTTTGGGACGGAAATAAAATTCCCCCCTTACCAAGGGGGGACACAGGGGGGTTCTTTTCGGATTCCATACCCTGTTCATTGGCGCTTTTACCCTGTACCTTGCGCCCTGTACCCTGAAACCAGGTCTTTCCCAGATTCTCAAAATAGAACTCATGATTCGCCCTGCGTTTGGCGACATGCTCATCCAACACTTTAATTTGCCCCCGGCCGATTCCCGCAACAATATTGCTCATGCGATAGTTGAAGCCAAGCTGGGAGTGCTGATAGTGGGGAGCATCATCGCGCGCCTGCGTTGCAAGGAAACGCGCTTTCTTCACCAGTTCTTCATCATCGCTGAGCAGTGCCCCACCGCCTGAGGTGGTAATAATCTTGTTCCCGTTAAAAGAAAGTACAGAGAACTTGCCATAAGTCCCGCACTTGCGCCCGTTAATTGACGAGCCCAGCGCCTCTGCCGAATCCTCAATCACCGGAACACCGTACTTATTCGCGACCTCCATGATTCGATCCATTTTTGCCGGCATGCCGTATAGATGAACCACAATGATGGCTTTGGGCATCTGCGGCTTCATCCGATCAGTTCTCCTGATCGGATGAATTGCCGCAACCCTCCCAGGCGACTCATCGGATGAAGCGAATTCATCCGATGAGGGGCCGGCTCTTTCCTCAAGAGCCTTCTCAAGCAAATCTGGATCCATGTTCCAGGTATCGGGCTCCGAGTCAATGAAAACGGGCACTGCCCCCTGGTAACGAATCGGATTGGCCGATGCGGCAAAGGTAAATGACTGGCAGAAAACCTCATCCCCCGGCTCCACGCCGCAGAGAATCAGAGCCAGGTGCAGGCCCGCGGTTCCCGATGTGATTGCGGCAGCTTCTTTGCGTCCTGTATAGGATGCCAGATCCTGCTCAAATCCGTTCACATTGGCCCCGAGCGGAGCAATCCAATTGGTCTCGAAAGCTTCATGTATGTAGTCAAGTTCGGATCCGCCCATGTGGGGGGAGGACAAATAGATTCGATTCAAGATTTATTATTTATTAGTGATTATTGATTATTTGGGTGCAGTCTTTCCAGAATTCCCGGAACCACCATCTACACTCGACAGTCTTCAAAATATGGTTTCTAAAGTTGCCAACTGTCAACCGCCTTTTGCTTGCACCCTGCTGCGAGTAGTTCGCAGTCCCGATATTTCGGGGCACCCTGCAAACAGAAACTAACCATTCTCCACCACACCGCGCCAATTAGCATCTTCTCACGAATCGTCGTTATTCCTTTCTAATAATGGGAAAATAATCCTGATTTTCCGTTTTCTTTTTATAGATTTGCACTCAATAATAATTTTTGGCCTGTAAATACGGTCATTTGCACGAATATTCAGATGGTGTAATTATAGTATGCATTTTCTAAGTAAGCTTTTTTTGCCGGCTATTATCTTCTTACTTGGCAGCTCATTCTTTGCTCCCTTCTCCGCATCCGCTCAAAATTTGGGCCTTGGAGCCAAGGTTGGCATAAATGTCACATCCCATCTTAATAATTTCAGGTTTGTATCCGGGGATATCGATCTTGATTTTAATCCCGGTGTGGCAACCGGATTTACGGGAGGTCTTATCATCCGGCGGCCTATCTCCAGAAATTTTCGTTTCCAGGCGGAACCCACTTTCTCCATGATGGGAGCAACGTACAACGATGATTTCGTTCTTCGGGGGTTTGATTTTGATTCCGACAGCCGCACCAAATTGTACTACGTGCAACTTCCTCTGATTATCCAGTTCTCAACGGCTCCACCTGAAAGAGTGGTTTTTGGTCGCGAGCGTGCTGAAACCACCTATCACTTATCCGGAGGACTATTTGGAGGTTATCTGTTTGATGCCACCTTTTCGGGTACAAATACCGGAGCACCGATCGGCATCGCTTTTGAAGGGGCTTTTTCTGAGAATGTTACAGATCAATATAAGGAGTATGATGGTGGTGTCATTCTGGGGGGCGGAATCGAATACGGGTCAACGAACAAAATCGGACTTGACCTTAGAATTCTCTATTCAGTGCTGGATTCGGGAGATTTTGCGAATGTAAATTTCAAACCTCATAATATTGGTTTGTCAATTGTCCTGTACTATTTATTGTAACTCAAAATATCATTCATCAAAGATAACTACAGCCTGACGTACAGGGTACCTTCGGTACTAATAGAAACATCCTGTACATCACATTATTTAATTGTTATGCTGCGATCAAGAGCGAGTAAACTTCTATTTGCGTTAATAATCACCGCATTCACATCCGGTATCATTTATGCCGGTTTCATGGCAAATCCATTCAAGCCCTTACCGGAAGAGCGATTGCTTCTGGTGAACCGAGATGCCAGTTCCAGCGAGTATTCTGAATCCATTGATCAAGCTTCAGCATATCTTAGAGTGGCCGCTGAAAAACTTTCCGTGCCCTCGATCTCCGTCTCTGTAGGAATCAATGGCGAAGTTGTATGGTCAGAAGCCGTTGGTCTATCGGATATTGACAATCACATCCCGGCAACTACCACCACCCTTTATCGCACCAATGGCGTTGCCAAATCGATCACGGCTGCAGCAATTATGAAAATGGTGGAGAGCAACATGATTGACCTAGATATGCCGGTAAATCATCTTTTCCCGAACATAGACGGCAACAATCCAGATTTTACAACAAGGGAGCTATTAACACACACCGCCGGAATTGGATATCATGATGATTTGGGTATTGCTGCAAAGCTCAATTCACTCTGCGAATGCATGCAGTTTGATTCGGTCAGTGATGCAATGAGCCTGGTTAATGGGTATGATTTAACCCGTGATCCGGGCCATGAATACCATTACAGTTCCTATGGTTACATTATGATTTCCAAAATACTGGAAGATAAAACGGGACTCTCATTCTACAATTTGCTTCGGGATTCTGTGCTTTCTCCTCTCGATATTTCATCGGTTATGCCGGATCATTATCCGGAACCTATTGCAAAAACAGATAAAATTGTTTCTTACAAAACCACCGGTGGCAATTATAAAGTATGGCCGACCCTTAAAATTCTATTCCATGACCGAAATTTAAGCTACGACTGGGCGGCAGGCGGAATGTTAGCCACACCTACTGACTTGGTTAAAATCGGAAATGCTTTACTTACGGATCCTGAATTTGTATCACCTGAAATTTTTCATGAGTTCACATCACCTCAAAAATATCGCAATGGTGAATATATCCGTAATCAAGAGGTTGCACTTGGCTGGAGTGTAATTACAAATCATCCATGGGATATTCATAAGGATTACCGTGAAGATGTAACTATTCTAAGAAGTGGCAGTGTAAAAAAGGGAAGCGGAAATATTTTGCTTTTGATACCGGAATACAATTTTGTAATAGATGTAGCTGTGAATGGATCTGAAAAAAATTGGTCCTTTGAACCCTTATGGAATGAAGTATTAACCCTTTCAAAATTCTTCTTGATGGATTTGAAACCTTCTCATCTCATAGGAACTAAACAAGCGGTCAATATTATATCCACTAATTGATGACAGGTTGACACTATTTGATGATCGTAAATTTTTCCGTCGACACCGTATTTCCGGCCCGCAACCGGACAAAATAGATCCCGGACGATAATCCGGATGCAGTAAACGGGATGGTATAGCTGCCTCTGTTTTGCCGGGCATCAACAAGCACCAGAAGCCGTTTTCCTGCCATATCGAATATTTCAATCAGCACATCGGAATTTTCCGCCAACTGATATTGAATGTTTGCCGTAGGATTGAATGGATTCGGATACACCGACTCAATCATTGTTTTTGCGAGATCGGTTTGAACTGTTTGAAAGCTCCAAACTTCGCTCCATGCTCCCTCACCGGCATCATTCCGCGCCCGCACCCGCCAATAGTAGGTGGTTGAATTATCGAGTGATCCGGTGCTAAACTCTGTAGCAGACAAACCAGCCTGCTCTTCTGATAAAGTTGCAAATCCGGCATCCGTCGATACCTGAACCCTGTAATCAGCAGCCTGCGCTACCGGCAGCCAGCTCAACAACGCATCCACGGACACATCCAAAGCACCATTTAACGGGCTCACCAGACTCACTGCGCCAGGCGGTGAAATCGGCTCCGGTACCGTTCTGAAACTCCATACTTCCGACCAATCCAGATTCCCTGCACCATTTCTTGCCAAAACCCGCCAATAGTATGTGGTTTCGTAATTGAGCATCCCCGGACTGTACTCCGTATCTGTGAGGGCTGCTTCATCACTGACCAATGTCATAAATTCTGCATCCTCCGCCACCTGCACCCTGTAGCTTGTGGCTCCCGCCAGTTCACTCCATCTCAGTATGACATTCACACTTACACCGACTGAACCATCAGACGGCGAAACCAGACTCACCGCTCCCGCACTCACCGTGCTCGTATAGGGACTGCCGGAGATGCCGGTCGTGTTCAGCGTAATCGTAATCTGATCGTCGCCGGTGGCAGTCGGCGTATAGCTGGCCGAGTAGCTGCCTCCGCCGTCATCGCTGAACGCACTTACCGCCGCACCCGCATTGGGTCCGCCGCTCACCGAAGCCGCCAGGTTTGCAGCCTCACCGGTCACTGCGTTTCCAAAGGCGTCTGAAACGTTCACCGTAAGGGTTGTCGGCGCTCCCGCCGTGCCGTCCGGCACCGTTGCCGTGGTCGAGGCCGGATCGGCTGCTGCCGGGGTCACCGCAAATTCCCCCGAGACCACATCGCTCAGCCCCGCAGAGCTGAACGTCAGCCTATACCCGCTGCCCGCCGTCTCGATCAGCAGATTGGAAAAAGCTGCCGCTCCGCTGCCATCTGTGGTCACCGAGGTCGTACTGGCCGCCGTAAAGACCGCACCGGTCAGAGCCACATTCACCGTCACCCCGCTCACCGGGTTGGTGCCGTCGGTCACCGTCACCGCCGGAGCCGGACTGATGGCCTCTCCCGCTGTCGCTGCCGCCGGCTGCTCAACAATGGTCAGCCGCGTCACCGGGCCCGCCTGGAACTCAACCACCGGGCTGTCATCCAGTACAACCCCGTCGGCCGTGATGATTACCGTGACCGGCTCAGCTGCCGTGTTGGTCACGCTGACTGTATAAGTACCCGGCGTGCCGGTTTCGGCTACCGTGCCCGCTGCTGCTGAACTCACTCCCAGGTCAACGGTAAAGTCTGTATTCGTCAGCCCCGTAATTGCATTGCCGCTGGCGTCCTGCAGTACGATGGTCACCGTGGAGGCGTCCGACCCGTCAGCAGTATGCGGCGAAGTGGCCGTCACCGAAGAGACCGATGCGCTCACCGCGCCCGGGTTCACATCAAAGGCATTGGAGGTGCCGGCTATCGCCCCGTTGGTCGCCGTGATCGTCTGGCCGGTTCCCGCCTGCGTTACGCTCACGTCCAGGGTAACCGTACCGCCGGAAAAGGCTGCCGTTGCCGGGCTGACCGTGCCGGCCGTGGTGGTCAGCTCCGCGGTCTGCGCAAAGGAATCGTCTATATTGCCAAAGGCATCTAAGGCTGTCATTGTGACGGAGAACGGCGTGCCGGCGGTTTGGGGCGAGGCGATGGTCGAAATCTCAATGGACGATGCCGCGGCCGCCTGCACCGTAAACGGTTCCGATGTCACATCGGCCGCATCCGCGTCAAAAGTCAGCGTGTAGTCGCCGGCCGCCTCGATAATCAGATCCGTAAATTCTGCAACGCCTGAGGCATTCGTTGCAACTGTGAGGGTTCCGCCATCGAGGATGTAGCCCCCGCTCTCGCTCACCGTTACGTTCACCCCGCTCACCGGGTTGCCGCCGGAGTCCGTCACCTGTACCGAAGGTGGGCCGGAGATCGTCTCTCCCGCGGTGGTGGCGCCCGGCTGGGTGTTCACCTGAAGGGCTGCCGCCGCTCCACTTTCGGCTATGGCTGTAAAGGAGATCGTTGTCGCATTCCAAACCGCGTCCACATCGTAGGTCCCGGCTGCATTGCCCAGGGTAAGCGTGCTGGCTGCGCGTCCGGCCGCATCGGTTGTCGTTGACAAAGTACTCAGCGACTGTCCTGTGGCGCCGGCCGGGGTTGATTGAATGGAAAAGTCAACCGCCTCGCCTGATACCGGGTTACCAAAAGCATCCTGCACCTCCACCACGAACGCCTCAGCCAGGGCGGTGCTGATCGGGCCGGTTTGTCCGTTGCCGGAGATTTCGTTGAGGGTTGAGGCCGCTGCCGCGCTCACATCAAACGGGTCGGAATCCACGTTGACCACGCCCGCCGCATCCGCGTCAAAAGTCAGCCTGTAGCCCGTCCCGGCCGTCTCGGTGACAAGGTTCGCAAAGGAGGCCACGCCGTTCACATCGGTTACCGCCGAGGTCGTGCTTCCGGCCATCAGTGAAGCCCCGGTCAGGCTGGCCGTCACCGTCACCCCGCTCACCGGGTTGGTCCCGTCGGTCACCGTTACCGCAGGGGCCGGGCTGATGGCCGCTCCCGCCGTGCTCCCCGTCGGTTGTTGGGTGACGCTCATGGCAGAAGCTGCACCCGTTTGGAAGATTATTTCAGGAGTATCATCAAGAACCACGCCATTTGCCGTAATGGTCACTGAAACAGACTCAGCGGTGGTATTGGTTACATCAACCGTATAGGTGCCGCTTGTTCCGATTTCAGACACAGTTCCCGGCGATGCTGCGGTAAGTCCCAAATCAACGGTAAAATCAGTATTGATAAATCCGGAAATGGGGTTGCCATTGGCGTCCTGTACATCAATTGTAACGGTCGAAGCATCCGTACCGTCTGCGGTGTGCGGGGAGGTGGCCGTCACTGATGAGACCGATGCGCTCACCGCACCGGGATTCACATCAAAGGTATTGGAGGTGCCTGCTACCGCCCCGTCTGCCGCCGTAATCGTCTGGCCGGTACCTGCTCCGCTCACATCCACGCCCAGACTCGCCACACCCGCTGTAAACGTTGCCGACGCCGGCGTGATGGTTCCCGCCGTGGTGGTCAGCGTGGCCGTTCCGTTGTAACCATTCGCTGTGTTGCCCTCGCTATCCAGGGCCGTAATCGTGATCACAAAATTCGCGCCGGCCGTTTGCGGGGATGTTATTGTATCAAAAGAGAAGGATGCTGCCGCTCCCGCACTTACCGTGCTCGTGTAAGGGCTGCCCGAGATACCGGTTGTATTCAGCGTAATCGTAATCTCATCGTCCCCGGCAGCTGTCGGCGTGTAGCTTGCCGAATAGCTGCCCCCGCCGTCATCGCTGAACGCGCTCACCGCCTCTCCCGCATTGGGTCCGCCGCTCACCGAAGCCGCCAGATTCGCTGCCTCACCGGTCACTGCGTTTCCAAAGGCATCCGCAACGTTCACCGTGATGGTTGTTAGCGCTCCCGCCGTGCCGGCCGGTACCGTAGCAGTGGTCGACGCCGGATCAGCTGCTGCCGGGTTCACATCAAACGATCCGGATACCACATCACTCAGCCCCGAAGAGCTGAAGGTCAGCGTATACCCGCTGCCCGCCGTCTCGATCAGCAGATTGGAGAAAACTGCCGCTCCGCTGCCATCCGTTGTCACTGAGGTCGTGCTGCCGGCCGCAAACGCCGCACCGGTCAGAGCCACATCCACCGTCACCCCGCTCACCGGATTGGTGCCGTCGGTCACCGTTACCGCCGGAGCCGGGCTGATGGCCGCTCCCGCTGTCGTTACCGTAGGCTGCTCAACAATGGTCAGCCGCGTCACCGGGCCCGCCTGGAACTCAACCACCGGGCTGTCATCCAGCACTAGCCCATCGGCTGTGATGGTTACCGTCACCGACTCGGCCACCGTATTGGTAACGCCCACCGTATAGGTCCCCGGCGTGCCGGTTTCGGCTACCGTGCCTGCTAAGGCAGAGCTCCCACCCAGGCCCACCGCAAAGTCCGCATCCGTCAGCCCCCCAATCGCATTGCCATTGGCATCCGCCAGCACAATGCTCACCGTCGCCGCATCCGACCCGTCAGCCGTATGAGGCGAGGTCGCCGTCACCGATGAACCCGATGCGCTCACCGCACCCGGATTCACATCAAAGGTGTTCGAGGTACCGGAGATCGCCCCGTCGGTCGCGGTAATCGTCTGGCCGCTGCCGGCCTGCGTTACGCTTACATCCAGTGTAACCGTGCCGCCGGCAAAGGCTGCCGTTGCCGGGCTGACCGTGCCGGCCGGGGTGGTCAGGTCCGCGGTCTCAGCAAAGGAATCGTCCACGTTGCCAAATGCATCCACGGCCGTAAGCGTGACGGAGAACGGCGTGCCGGCCGTCTGAGGCGAGGCGATGCTCGAAATTCCAATGGATGATGCCGCGGCCGCCTGCACGGTAAACGGTCCCGATGTGACATCGGCCACACCCGCCGCATCCGCGCTAAACAGCAGCGTGTAGTCCCCGGCCGCCTCAATAAACAGATCCGAAAATTCCGCCACACCCGAGGCATTCGTTGCAACCGTGAGGGTTCCACCATCCAGGGTGTAGCCGCCGCTTTCGCTCACCGATACGTTTACCCCGCTCACCGAGTTGCCGCCCGCGTCAAGAACCGTAACGGCCGGAGGGCCTGCAATAGCCTGCCCAGCTGTGCTGAGTCCGGCCTGGGTCGTTACACTCATCGCTGACGGATCACCGGTGGTTGCCGTGGCGGTAAACTGAATCGTAGTCAGTCCGGCCGAGGAAGCGTCCACGATATAGTCGCCCACCTTATCGCCCAGCGTGAGCGATACCGAGGCTAACCCGTCAACGCCGGTTACAGCGGAGGCGCTGCTCAGAGACTGGCCCGCGGAGCCGGCCGGAACCGAGGTAGTGGCAAAATCAACCGTAATGCCAGATACCGGATTGCCAAAGGCGTCGGTCACTTCTACCGTGAGATCCTGAGCCAGGGTCTGGTTGATCCGGGCCGACTGCGTATTTCCGGAAGCAATGGCAAGATCGGATGCCGCAGCAGCCGTGACATCAAACGCCGTGGAGGCGACAGTGGTAAGGCCGGTTGAAGAAAATTCCAGGGTGTAGGTTCCTGCCGTGTTGATCACCAGGTCGCTGAACGCGGCTACTCCGGACCCGTCACTTACGGCCGACAGCGTTCCCCCATCAAAAATGTATCCGCCCTGCTCGCTCACCGAGACCGTCACCCCGCTTACCGGGTTGCCGCCCGAATCCGTCACCAATACCGAGGGGGGGCCTGCAACTGTCTGTCCCGCGGTGGTTGTGCCGGGCTGGGTATTTACCTGAAGAGCAGTCGCGGCGCCGGTCTGCGCCGTGGCCGTAAACGATACGGTTGCCGCATTCCATGTCGCATCCGTCGTGTAGTCTCCGGCTGTATCGCCCAGCGTGAGCGTGCTGGCTGCGCGTCCGGCCGCATCCGTCGTGGCTGAAAGAGTATTCAGTGACTGCCCCGCTGCCCCGGCCGGTGTCGTCGCAATCGAAAAATCAACGGTCTCGCCCGCCACGGGGTTACCGAAGGCGTCCTGCACTTCTGTCACGAAGGCCTCCGCCAGGGTGGTGCTGATCGGGCCGGTTTGTCCGTTGCCGGAGATTTCGTTGAGGGTTGAGGCCGCTGCCGCGCTCACATCAAACGGGTCGGAATCCACGTTGGCCACGCCCGCCGCATCCGCCTCAAAGGTGAGCGTGTAGCCGGTGCCTGCCGTCTCGGTGACAAGGTTCGCAAAAGAGGCCACCCCGTCAACTCCCGTTATGGCTGTGGTCGTGCTTGCCCCCGTGAGGGAAGCCCCGTTCAGGCTGGCCGTCACCGTCACCCCGCTCACCGGGTTGGTCCCGTCGGTGACCGTTACCGCAGGAGCCGGGCTGATGGCAGCCCCCGCTGTCGCTGCCGTCGGCTGTTGGGTCACGCTCATGGCTGAGGCCGTACCTGAATTCAAGGTTGTGAACGCCCACGAGCTGCTCCAGGGGCCATCCCCAATCGCGTTCACAGCCATGACGCGCCAGTAATACACCGTTGCAGCATCCAGGCCCGTTACAGAAAAATCGGTTCCGGTCAGATTCGCCTCATCGACCACCGGTAAAGAAAAACCCGTATCGGTCGCTACCTGTAGCCTGTAGCCTGTGGCCTGATCTACCGCTTCCCAGCTCAATACCGGGTCGGTACTCACATCCGTTGACCCGTCAGCCGGTGACAGGAGCGTCACCGCACCCGGCGGTTCAGAAGGCTCCGACCCGGTTTTAAATGCAAATCCGCCCGTCTGGTACAACCCGGCACCCATTTGTGACCAGGCCGTATGCTCCGGATTTGTGGACCTCACTTTCCACCAGTATTCCGTATTGTAGTTCAGAACTCCGGAAGGAACCTGAAAAGCCTTTCCCGTCACAACTGTATCAATCAGCACGTCACTTAAAAAATTGAATTCTGTTCCAAGAACGAGTTCAAATTCAGTATCATCATTGTCAATGGTCCACTGCAGTTCAGGGGTTAAGCCGATATTTTCGGTACCCAGTGCAGGGCTGGTAATCACCGGCTTAATAACGGGGTCCAGTGCAATCCCCCACTCAGTACTCAGATAGTGCTCAACCTGGCTGCGCTCCTCCTCGGTATGGCCGCCATCATAATGCAGTCTTTCCGCCATGGCAAACTCCCCTTCCGTGCTGCTGAAAGGCGGTCTTTCCCCGCTCGTATTACCCGCGCTCCCGAAACGGATACCGTCTCCGCCCGACATCCGAACGGAGTTTGGATTGTCGGATACCAGCACTCCGTTCACATACACCTGGGCTCCCTGATCCGATGCAGAAGAATTTCTGTACCGGATAGTGACGATGACCCATTCATTGTCCGGAACGGTCACGTAGGTGAAATTGGATCCGTTTCGCACCCACCAGCGTCCGTCCGAATAGGTGGTATAGAGAGGCTGCCGGGCGTAGGCTGAAACAGCGTCCCAAAAAAAACGCCAGGTTCCCTGGGCATGGGGCGCCTTGATTACCGCATAGTACATGTTCACATTTGCAGTGGGAAGCGGCGGATCGGGCGAAAAGCTCTCTCTTTCCAGCCTCATGCCGCTGTTCTCCAGCCATTTGGGTACCGGAAAGCCGTTCAGCGTTTCAAGGTCTATTCGCGGGCCGGTGAAATCAGGATCTTTATCAACGGGAACCGTTACGTGATAGCCGTTGCCGCCCTGATCCCTCCATTCTGTTACCCGATTGCCATCCGTAATCAGTCCCTCTTTTGCGGTGAAATGGTTGTGCAGATTCGTAACAGGAAATCCCGTGGTATCCGGGAAGGGAGAAAAAGATGAAAATAAGTTTTCACCAAAAACGCTCGCAGGCAGTGCTGCAAACGTGAGAATGAATATGAGCGATAATGTTACATGTTTCATGCCTTCCCCCTAGTTTGTAAACAGGCACAAAAAGAAAAGGACCTTTACAATAAAAAAAATGAGACCAAATGGAAAATTAATTATTCATCTGAATTCAGCTTAAACAGATCCCTTTATCGAAAATAACCATCCGATTTTAAAGGACGATTACCTCTGTATTATGTTTCAAGTGAAGAATGTTCCCAGAGAATCTGAATGAAAGGTAACGCACATTGGAAATGCCTAATTTTTTCTATCAAATGAAAACCTTATTTAAAGTAAATGTTTAGGTTCATTTCTTTATCAGCTTTCCATGTCAGACACAATCAAGGTTTTCGGAATTGGATTGAATAAGACCGGGACAACTACGCTTGGGCGGTGCATGAAGATTCTCGGCTATAATCACAAAAGCTATGATCTTGAGTTGTTGAAAAAACATTATGAGGGCCGCACAGATGAGGTGCTGAAGTACGCCGAAAAGTACGACGGCTTCGAAGACTGGCCCTGGCCGCTGTTGTACAAAGAACTGGATTCCCGGTTCCCGGGCAGTAAATTTATTCTCACCACCCGCATCACACCACAAAAATGGTACGGAAGCCTGGTGAAACACTCGGAGAGAACCGGGCCGACGGAAGCCAGGAAGCTGGTTTACGGATACACCGATCCGCATCATAAAAAGAATGAGCATATCCGATTTTACAATAAACACAACGCAGAGGTGCGAGCTTATTTTCACGGCCGCGATTCCGACTTTATAGAACTTTGCTGGGAACGGGGTGACGGCTGGGAAAAACTGTGCCGTTTTCTGGACAAGCAAAATCCCGATACCCTTTTTCCTCATGCCAACAAGAGTCCCGGCAGGTTATCTACAATCAAAAAAAAGATAGTGTCGTTTTTTTGACTGCTACCCCGATACGGATGAATGGAATGCCTGCAGCAGTTGCGGCCACGCCTTACATGAACTATCCGGGTGTCTCTATTTGATATTTTTAATTCCAACCGTCGGGTTTTTTTAAGAACTTATCTTATATACGGTGCGACCATCTTTTGACCGCCTGAATGGAAATGAATCTCATAAAAATATTCTCAGAGGGGTAACATTGTCGAATAAGGTCAGGGTTTTCTTACTACTTTTTTTTGCTGTTTTGGCATTTCTATACGGCTTTTTGTTCGGGGCGTACAAAGTA
Organism: Rhodohalobacter mucosus; assembly: GCF_003150675.1. Taxonomy (NCBI): domain Bacteria; kingdom Pseudomonadati; phylum Balneolota; class Balneolia; order Balneolales; family Balneolaceae; genus Rhodohalobacter; species Rhodohalobacter mucosus. The sequence goes on from NZ_QGGB01000002.1 coordinate 195,075, forward strand.
TTTCCGTTTAACCAGCTGATGGCCGCCAAACACTATGTTGAAACCAAGTTTGGAAGTTTTGAATCAGTCGATGGCGGCAATGTCACTTCCGTTGAAGTGCAGAACACTTTTTTGCAGAGACTTCTGCTGAAAAAAGTTCAGCTTGGTCAAAATATCGGCTCCGGAGGCGGGATCTTCATATCCGGCGATGTGCTTTTTGTCGTTACAAATAAGGGTCAGGTCTTTGTCTTTAATATGGATACCCAAACAGCGATCGAAAGCGGCACTATTCCGCGAGCCCCTATGAATTTTGATGCATTTATCGCTTCCGGGCACCCTTACCAGAACGATTTCCGAATGCCCTGGTTCAGGGTGAATGGGGTTCATGCGGAGTCCGGCGGGTCCGGAAACCATACACTTTTCATTTCCCATAACGGGTACATTCAGGAAAATGACTGCATCACCCACAACGTGAGCCGGCTCGACATAAATGTATCCGGATCTACCGCGAGCAGCACAAGCGGATGGGAAACCATTTTTACGGCAACACCCTGTATTGAGCCGGTGCCTGAAAACTGGCTGGCTGCCACTCCCTACTCGGGCCACATTTCCGGCGGTGAGATAACAACCTTTGATGAAAATACTCTTTTGGTCACGGTTGGCGACTACAACCGGCACGGTTTGAACAATGCGGAGATGTGGGCCATGGATGACTCGAATCCATACGGCAAATATATTCTAATGGATAAAGAGACCGGTGAGTGGTCCGTCTTTGCAAGGGGCACCCGGAATCCTTCAGGACTGCATATCGACGGTACCGGGACCATCTGGTCGGTAGAAAACGGGCCTATGGCAGGCGATGAAATGAATATCGTGGAAAGGAACGAGAACTACGGCTGGCCCATGGTATCAAACGGACTCTGGTACGATCTGGATTATGATTTCCCAGGCGGTGTTCCACGCGGGCAGCATTCCGGATACATATCCCCGGTTTTCTCGTGGATTCCCGCAGTAGCTCCCAGCGGCATCATCAGAATGGAGAGCACAAAATTTGAACTCTGGCAGGGAGACCTGCTGGTTACCACCATGAGAGATCAAAGTATTCGCCGCATACGGCTGGATGATGCTCAGAATGTTGACTACGACGAGCGAATTGAGCTGGGCCATAGAATACGGGATATCGCCACCCTGCCTGACGATACCCTGGTGCTTTTTACGGATGACGGCTACCTGATTTTTATTGATGACGGAGGGGTTATTCATGAAGAGATGGGCGCCGCGGAAAATGAGCGCATAGCACGGCTTGAGGGCTTCGGTAATCTGATAACCGGCACCCAGGAGGCGACTGAATCGGATACAAATAACATAACGGCTAAAGCCATCTTTGACTACCACTGCGCGGTTTGTCACGGATCCGGCACCAACGCCATTGGCCCTCATCTGGACGACATTTATGGCCGGCAAATAGGAAGCCTGGAAAACTTTAACTATTCGGAGACGCTTCGGTCGGACAGCAGAACCTGGGCACCGCCGCTGATGAGAACATTTCTTACAAACCCTGATTCCGAATTTGCAGGCACCACGATGCCCAAAGCCAATTTGAAAAGCGCGGAAGCCGACAGTCTGATCCGCTACCTTGAAAACCTTTAATGGGAGCAAATGAGCGCCTTAAGCCTGAACATTACCGATGAGCTGGTTTCCTTTCTCTCGCATGTAAAAAACCGAAAAGAGTTCAATGAGCTCCGAAAGCCGGGATCGGAATATTCACTGGCGGGATTTGACAGGTTGCATTCAATTTTTATCCATATCCCCAAAAATGCAGGGGTCTCAATAAATATGTCTCTGTTCGGGAATAAGGGAGGGGGCCATTTAACGGCAGTTCAGTATAAAAAAATATTTGGGCCAATTACATTTCATAAATATTTCAAATTCACTTTTGTCAGAAATCCCTATAGCAGGCTCCTCTCCGCATATCTTTTTCTGAAAAAGGGTGGCATGAACAGGAAGAACGAGCTTTGGGCCGATCAGAATTTGTCAGGCTACAACAGTTTTGATGCCTTTGTGAAAGAATGGGTCAATAAAGAAAACATAAAAACCTACTACCACTTTTTACCTCAGTGTCACTTTATCTGCGATAATAACTTGTCACCTCAGGTTGATTTTATCGGCAGGCTTGAAAACATTGAACGTGATTATAACTATATTTGCCGTACACTTGGTGTCTCAAAATCCCTCATGACTATGAACCGGACCTCTTCAGAAAATTTGTCGTGGGCCAATTATTATGATGCGGACACAAAAGAAATTGTTTATAAAGCCTATAAAGAAGACTTTGACGTATTGAAATATCCCAAATAATCAATACTTGGCTTTGATATTTCTCCCTTTTCATTCGTAGCTATTTTTAAGCCCAAGAGTTTTTACATGCAGTATTGCGCTGAATTCGTAGATTCCCAATCTCATGTACACTATGTTCTGTATAGACGGAAACCCAAACCATTTCGTTTTCCAGCTTCCTTTCAGCCGAAAATTTGTGGGCGAAGGTGTTGGATCGATACCATAATGCCGAAACAACATTACAGCACGCTTCATGTGCGAAGCACTTGTAACTACAATTACCTCATTTCTATTTCCAAACCTTCTGCTGTAAAATTCAGCTTCCTGCCTTGTATTGGCCGGTTCATTTTGGAGTATTGTATCTTCAGTTCTTACTCCCAGTAAATGTGCAGTTTTTTGGAGCATTTCAGCTTGAGTAGTTCCACCTGAAGCGGAGAATCCTGACAGCACAAGTTTGCTATTCGGTAATTTGCGGTGTAATCTTATCCCCTCATTCAGCCGCCCAAGCGCATTTAACGATAATTTAGAATTTGCGGGAAGGTTTTCATCGATTCCGTGACCGCCGCCAAGAATTACGATATGATATTCAGCTTCACGATTATCTAAATCCGATATTATAACGGGGCTATACTGATCTTCCAGAAAATTGATCAGTGTAAAGGGGAGCATGGGAGTTGATATGAGGAGAAACCAAAAAATCGATACCCAAACCATCCATCGATACAATTTCTCACGGTGATTGAACCTGCATATAACTGTAACCATGATCATGATCAGCAGAATATTCAGCGGATCGATCATGAATTTAACAACAGATTCAAGCATTTTTCATACGCTTTATCTAAAGGATAGTCACCTATCAGCGAATAACTTTAGCAGGTACACCTGCTACCGTACGGCCGGCTTCTATATTGTTAATGACCATACTCTGCCCTCCGATGATACACTCTTTTCCAATGCAAACATCCTGAAGGGTTGACGCGCCAATGCCAACGTCCACAGCTTCATTTATTTTTGTATGGCCTCCTGTGTTCACACCCGGTGCAAGGCTCGAAAAATTACCAATGGTTGTATGATGCCCTAATGCACAGTTCATGTTTAATAAGACAAATTCACCTAATTCAGAGCCATAATTGATAGAGTTACCAGGATATATAATGGCGCCTTTCCCGATAGGTACGTCCGTAGAAACCCACGCCTTTTTGTGTACTAGCGGAGGGAAATGAAGTGATTTATTAGGGCTCAATTCTGAAACCAGTTTCCTTTTAATTTTTGGGAAGGCAATGCCAATCACTATTGACGCTCCATCCAATAATTGGGCGTCACTAACCGGGCCATGGACCTTGAACCCATAAAAGTCATTTTTCTGTTTTTCATCATCATCATCATAAAAACCTGCCAGTTCATACTCACCAATATAGTCTTTTAAATTGGTTGCTATATGGCCACCAACACTGCCGGCTCCTATGATGTACAATTTTTCCATAAATGAACCTTTTGTTAACCTGGAGAAGAGCTCGGTGCCCGGTCACTTTGTACTCTCAATGTAATCGTCAAAACGCGGCATTGACACATGCCCTTCGTGAGTAATTCCATCTCTATTCACTACCTTTATAAGGGTAAGCCAAAGGATTTTCAGATCGAGCAGGAATGACTGATTCTCCACATACCAGATGTCCAATTCCAGTTTTTTGTCCCAGCCAATGGCATTTCTTCCGTTTACCTGCGCCCAACCCGTTATGCCCGGTTTTACTTCATGACGCCGGTATTGTTCATCCGTAAAATAGGGCAAATAATCCATCAGCAGCGGCCGGGGGCCCACCAAACTCATATCACCCTTTAGTACATTAAAAAGTTCCGGCAGCTCATCAAGGCTTGCAGAACGTAAAAAAGTACCGAATTTCGTCATTCTTTTCTCATTTGGCAGTAGTTTCCCATTCTTGTCTTTCTCGTTTGTCATCGTCCTAAACTTGATCATTCTGAATGGCTTACCATCCCGGCCAGGCCGTATCTGTGTAAAGAAAACCGGACTGCCCAGCTTCAACACTATCAACAGGGATGTAATAATCAACACAGGAGACAATACAACCAAAACGGTTACGGAAACTACAATATCAAATGTCCGCTTCAGCATATGAACTTTCCTCGGCTTTCATATTCTGTTCACTGTTCTTCATGGATCTATTACCAGTATGGAGATGGTTTTCCAACCTGTATTTCAAACCCCGCTGCACCGGAAGCTGCCAGAGCAGCTTGCACCAGTCATGGTTTCCTTCAATCAGCCCCGGGCCCCGCTCGGTCACAACCACATCCCATCCTATGGAGCGATTTTGCGGATGCTTTTTAGCTGCACGTTTCACAAGATCCAGAACTTCTTCCCACATGGGAACCTGAAATCCATCAATATCTACATTTGTAATCGGATGTTTCATGCACGGCTTTTTGGTGATATCGCTGTATACCCCAGGTCCATTTACAAGACCCGTTTGCTCATCGATGGCTGCGGCAAGATTGCCGGCTGCCATGTTATCAACGGGTGAGTTCACCGAAATACGCAATCTGCAGCCAAGGATTTCCACCTCATCATCGCTATTCAGCTGGGTAAAAATGCGAATGGTATTCACGGCCGACGGGGAAAGCTGCTGTATGAACGGATGCTGTACAATAAACTCTTCCACCAGCCCGTAATGATGCTTTTGCATAAAAGCGATCAGGTCCTTGCCGGATGAAAACTCCGAACAGTGCTTTATTTCAACCTGAGAACCGCACTTTCCGTCAGCGGCCTTGAAAACCAGCTTACCGGATGCGTTCTTTATCAGTTTTTCTGCAATGCCGGGGTTTATCAGATCATCTGCGTCAGCGGCGGTATGCACAAAAAACTCACTATACTGCTTATAGAAAAGGCGCTTGTCATCCAATATGTGCCGCTCTGAAAGCGGATTCATTTTAAGCTGATACTCATACATATACCCTGTTCCGGCCCACGCTTTTCGCTGCTCATCATTCAGTTCAAAGAAACGAAACTGGAAAAATTCAAGCAGTGATATGTTATAGCGAAAGACAGATTTCAATGCATCTGTACGAAGCAAAGAGATCGAACGACCTGTCAACCCGCTTGCATATTGCAAAAACTTGCTCCACTTCTGGCGGTCAAGTTCTTTCAGATAATATCCCAGGTAAAGTGTTCTCTTTAGATCCATCGCTCTATAGATTATTCTTGTTACCAGTGGAACTTACAGATAATCTCTCTGAAGATTGAATTATCTCTTTATAATGATTTGAATCATTTTTTTACAAAACAATGGTTTGAAACCTGCACCGGGCAGAACCGTTCTGTTTAAAACTAAAACGGGAAAAGTACCAAAGCCTGATGGATCAACAATTTCTGATCGATATTACCTAACGTTAACAACCAGGTTTTCTTCAAAAAGTTACTGTTTCACATTCCATACCATGTACACCTCAGTAAAAGGCGTCTATGGATCTCGCCAATAGTCTGTCAAATGAGTTCAGGCGCTTGTAAGATGTGTCCACCGGTTTTCTGGCTACGGTGATCTCTTTCTTCATTCGAATCCTGCTGCCGGCCACCATGTGGCCCGGGTGGAATGGCCCTCTGTTTTTTAGTTTTTCAATCACTGCCGCGTCAACGTTTATAATTTCCTGTATGCTTCCTTTCAGATCACTAATATAATCTTCATATCTTAGTCTTCGATATTCCAGCCCTCTTGAATAAAATCTGGTTAACAAGTTCTTGGAAAACCATGAAAAGAGAACATAAAATGTGTTCAAAGGCTTGATTTCATGTTCTACTCCCTTTTCAGGGTCTTTTTTCAGGTGGACTTTGTATGAATTCAATACGTCTCCAAAACGCCTGGTTAAGTGAATGACTTTTACATTATAGCCAAGCTTTCTCAAAACAGGGATCATAGCCGGCCCTTTTGACGAGTCAATAATGCAGTCACTGTTGGTAACTTTGAAAATCGTATCGTATAAATTTTCAGTATCTCTTAAAAAGTTCTTGATTTCTTCAGGCTGTTTTTTAAGAATTTTATTTGCCTGAAACAGCTTTTTTTTACTGAGTAATTTTTTCTGAATTCGGGAGTATGAATCCAGATCCAAAATTCTAGTCTCATTCCACTCTTCAATTATTTCACTCCACACAGGGCAATCAGGAACCACGGTGCCGCAGGCGCAATACTCACCGTTGATTATTCCTTTTTCAGCCAAAAAAACCAGCTCCCCGGCACTGAAACTCTTTTCCCGGCTACCCAAAATAATATCCAGCAGTGTAGAACCCGAGTGGCCTTCACCAGCTATGTAGATAATGGTCTTTATACTCATATTTCCGTTCCAAACTACTTCAGTTGGTTTTCTAGTGTTTCGTACATGATTATGTTGCTCTATTTACCCTCACGTATGGCATCTCCCAGCTCATTGGCCGCCACGAACTCCGCATCAGGCCATCTCTCTGTAATTCGATGCAGGAGTTCTCGAAGAGCTCGCAACCCCTTTTCCCTGTTGTCAGGATCGATATGTCCGCAAAAATTAACCCTGTGCGAGCTGATAATTGCCGGACGGTTCCAGCGAAATGCGGCTTCAATCTGACTCATGGTTGTCGAAACCCAATCAATATTGCGCTGTTCAGTCGGTTCAAAAACCACATTTCTGACCAAAAAAATTTGATCGGCCTTACTTCTTTTTCCTGTGTAGTTAAATACCCTTCGGTACTTTCCAAGCCCCAGATGTTCTTTTTTTAATAGTGCCGTATCGATATACCGAATACCGCACTCCTTCAATACTTTCTCGTGAGATGAGTGAATATTATATGCCGGTGGCGTAAAGTTGACTGCACTATAACCGAATACCTCCTCAAATTCTCGGGTACCCTCCCTGATGATTTCACCGAACTGCTTATTTTCATCGAACTCCCAGAAATCAAATGCCGCCGTATTAGAAATGGTGCTGTATCCGCTACCGCTGAATCCCGAGTAGGAGCGATTTTTTAGCGGTATGAGCACCTTTGGATCCTTCTTTTCAAGCAACTCCCTGAACACTTTCAGATTAAGATGTTCGCGACCGTGAAACTGGGGCACCATGAAGCCCTCGTACATACCCTGCTGCCATAGTTTCCAGGCTCCGTTGTAGGCTTCGGGCTGAAGCTCGGAGAGCTTGTCGAATGTTACAGTCAAAGACTCATTATAAAACTCACTGTATCCGGATTCCGCAATTTTTTCGAAGTCCAGATTACAGGGAACGGCATAGCTTGTAAATACGGCATGTCTTCCATTCTTATCCTTCACAGAACCGAGCACGTCATAGAGCATTTCAAGATCCTGCCTGGTTTCAAGCGAATCAAAGGCATCGAAACGGCCATTTAGTTGAACCCCGGCCTTCAGAATGCGTTTCCTGGCATCTTTTGAGTCGATTCTTACGTTACCGTAATCATCCACTGCAAATACAATGATTCTTCGGCGGGTACGCCATCCCGGAATATTTTTCAGGTTTGAAGAAAAACTCTGTTTAATGCTCATACCGTTGATCCTTCAGTTTCAACACCGGCTATATACTCATTTACCAGATGGATCATTGGTACAAAGTTACTCTGAGTAAGCAGATCATCCAGCTTTGAAAAAATGGTTTTCCTGTTTATCCACATAGAACGCATCCTCAATTGCGTCAACAAATCAGTTTTCCGGAGCTCCTCAAAATAGTAATCGGGATACGGTTCCGTATCCAGCTCGTAGGGATGCATGTAAACCACGGCTGGACGCTTCTGGAGGATCTGCTCTATCATTCTTCTCGTAAAACGGTAGGGGAAAAGACGCAAATACCCGCCTCCGCATACGGGCATTTCTTTTCCAAATACAGAACCGACCGACATGGGCACTTCAATTAAATTTCCATAGCCTGTAGGGATAGTTGTGATGTCTTTTGAGAAGCCTGGCCACCCATATCGCCTGCCCCGAACCGGCATGATACTGCTATCATATATGAATCCCGCCTTTGCTATTACATCAAGGCCCCATTCAGTTTCGGGTGTAATGGAGAACGCAGGCGCCCTATGGCCGGCCACCTCACTCCCGGTTAAATCCTCAATCAGTTTTTTTGCACTTGTCAGCTCTTGAAATGCTTCATCTGGGGTCATCCTAAAGAATTGCAAATGGTGATAACCGTGCACACCGATTTCATGATCGGCTTTAGCTATGGCTTTTAAAAGGTCTGGAAACTTTTTTGCCACTTCGCCTAGCACAAAAAAAGTTCCAGTAACTCCGTGTTTGCCCAGTAACTCAATTATTTGTTTAGTATATGTGACCACTCGATCCGTTTGCTCTGTGTTTTTCCCGAATATATCTCGCATGGCAATGCTAACACCATCCTCGACATCCAAGGTAAAACAAACAATTTTCTGCTCAGTCATACAATAGCAACTTTTGTAGATTCTGTTTAAATTAAATAAATGACTAATACTTAATTCTTTATATAGTTATTAGAATATCTTTAAATCATTTATTTTTTCAAATATAATCTATCTAATTTTAATTATCTGCGGAAGAGTTATTTGTAATGATCGCAAGATTAATTACCCAGCACTATTATGTAATATTCTCCGAGAAAATAATTTACTTTTATAAATATTTCTATTAATATAATAATCTATTTTAAAATGTTCTATATGGAAATAATATAATTTATTATTAATAATATTGCATACTATAATACTTTGAGTAATAAATTTTAGTTAAACCATATCTTTCCTATAAATAAACTCTCTAAACTTTTTAAATAGTCCAGATGATTGCTTGTCATAATTATTGCGCCACCATTTACGAAATGGAAGTTGAATATTTGCAATGATCCTTCTGCTAAGCGGTAACCTCCAACCTAATCCGGCAATAACCGCGTCTGTACATGGACCACAAATACCACATGGCTTTCCTTTTCGAAGTCTTCTACAAAAATTTGTCATTTTCATGTATCCAATCCATCCATGCTCTTCAGATATTTTTGCCATATCTAATTTTTCCAGACCGAGAACCGGAAGATCCAAATATTTCAAAAATACCGGACTCGTATTAAAGATTTCTGTTGCTTGATTCAGGTGACCCACTTCTACTGAACCCAAGCCTTCATGCTTACTATATCGCGCGAGCATCTCATACTGAACACTAATAAACTGTTTAGACTTTATTCGTTCATATTCATTGGTGATTTCACTATCAGCGCGCACATGATTAATATTCATAAATTTTACTGGCCGTAAAATCTTTTTGGCCTCTGGATGATTAACCCATATTTTTTCCTGAATTTTAATAATTGTATCTATTTCTTTATCAGTACATTCTTGCGGTCTTATCAAATAATGAGTTTGTACATTTTTTTTTTCAATAAACGAAATGTAGAATCCCACCCTCCGGTCCAGCACAAATGAACAACCTGATTGGCACTATTATCACTTAAATTTTTCATTTTTTTGATGTTTATTTCAAGAATAAAAAACAGTATAATTCAGGTAAAGATTTTCTTTTTTATTTCTTTTATATTTGAGTATTTATATATCATATTTAATATAAAACCTAATCCTGTAAATGGGTCGTCGAGACTAAAAGCTTGATAACATACATCTTTCCCAAAGAATTTATAGAATGAAGGTTTTGTCTCTTTTTTCATTTTTTTTGTGGAAAAAAACCACCATAGCAAATCCAAAATTAAGTTCCTGCAGTATATACCGACCGTGTAATCCTGCACCCTCTCAATTATTTGATTCTTCGCAAGTTTCATGTGTAAGTCTGCAAAATCCACACCTGCCTTAAACGCAATTTTTATACCAGCTGTTACCCTTGGGTTAACTTCAATTACTTTTGGTTCGCCGGTTCTCTTATCCAGGATAAAATCAATATCAGCCGCGCCCTGCCATTTTAATTTTTGAAGCAATTCCTTTCCAACCGAAAATATTTCATCATTTTTAATTGACAAATTTGCCGTGCTAGTGCCTCCGTAAACGGGGAAAAACCTTGGTTTTGAAATAATTACTCCTGCGCAGATTTCCTGATTACCATTCAGAAAAAATTCAGCCTGGTACTGCTCACTTTGCTCAAAGGGGATGTATTCCTGAATTAACAACTCACCAAAGTCTTTCCGCATTGAAGTTAATTTCACTTTGAGCTCTTCCAGGCTTGAGACCTTTGTAACTCCAATTGCCCCGATTCCTTTACGAGGTTTGACAATCACAGGAAATGTTAAATGTTCAGAGACTACATTCAGATCCGATGAATCAGACAGTTCATACGTTTTGGGACAGGGAATTTTATGCTGCATGCAGAACTGCATCAGTTTTAACTTGTCCGTAGTCTGATCATAGGTCTCATAATCAGGGCTTGTAATTTTGGTGTATTTGCTTATCTCAGATTTATTTTTGCTTAAAATTTCAGCGGTGACATCGCCTAACGCTAAAGTCACATCAACTTGGTTATGTTTTATATAATCAAGCAAACACTCTAAAAACTTATCCTGGTATACGTTGTAGTTGGGCCAAAATATTTTTTGCGATGGATAACGAGAATAATAGGTAAGGCTGAACCTGTTAAAACAAATCATGATCACATCATGACCTTTTTTTGTCAAAGACTTTAAAAATGGCAATGCCTGCCTTCCCGGATCCAGAACTAAAACTTTCACTTATTGTTCACCGATATATTGATATTCAACCATATTTTAATCTGGCTATTTAGTTTATCAACTATTATTAATATCAAGTCATCTCTATTTAATAGCATTACTTCCTGTACTTAATTGGTTTTGCCGGATTGCCTACACAAATGGAATACGCCGGTAAATCTTTTGTAACCACTGAACCAGCGCCAACAATACACCCTTTCCCTATAGTTACTCCCGGCAATACAGTTGTGTTCGCCCCAATCCAAACATCATCTCCAATAGTCACATCGGAATCAGTATACCCTTGCTTATCGAATGTGATATCCATCTTGTCAAATTTATGATTATAGGCATATATACAAACATTCGGGCCGGTCTGCACATGATCCCCGATACTTAAAATTGCCTTATGCTTTCCACCATTTAAAATTGTATTGTGATTAAAAAAGCAGTTGTCGCCAATACGTACTCTTTTGGGTGATCTGATAATAACTGTTGGATGTATTTTCGCATTTTTACCTTTCACTGCTACTTTCTGGCCCATATAATAGTTAATCATGTAGTATGCATACATCTTAACAAGATAGAACAACCCCTGAAGGCTTATTGTGTACCATATAAGATATAACAGATACTTTATCTTTTGACTCATTGCATACCCCTTTGCTTTTAACTGTTAATTGATTTTTACTATCGGAATACAATATCACCTTTAACCTTCTTTTAATTGCAGTTTTATCCCAATTCTTCATCCTGATTCATGGATATTAACGTCTTCTATTTTATCGAATTCAGAATAGTTCTGTAAGCTATATCAGTGGTATACTTTTCATTCAGCAAATGAAATGAATTATCCTTCATCTCTTTCAGCATTTGAGTATTTTCACTCATACTCTTAATTGCTTCAATAAATCTTTTTCGATCTCCATGAGTCACACTCAATCCAGCCTGGTTTTCCTCTACAATCTGACCTATGTCGGTACTTGTATTTACAGCACATAACACCGCCATCCTATTATGAAGATAAGATAGAAGACGGGATGGGAACTGCGGATAGTTATACTTACTGCTTAGCAGAATTAAGCCGACATCACAAATTGACAGGAGGTTTTCAAAATCTTCCTTAGGGAGATAATCATAGACTAATGCATTACTCACTGAACTTTTCTTCAGTTGGCTTCGAATTTTCTCAAAATATAATCCGGAACCTCCAATAAGGAAGAACGCTTTTTTATATCCTTTCAAGTCCGTAATGGTTTCACCGAGGAATTCAATACCATGTCCCAAGCTTATATTTCCACTGTATATATAAATCGTTGCATCCTCTGGAATTTTATACTTCTTTCTGATATCCAATTCCTTTGTACTATTAACGTCTTTAACCCTAATTGCATTAGGACACACTTCCAACTTTTCCGGGTCTAATTCAGGGTTTTTGGACAGCACAAAATCAATTCCCAATGGTGACATACACCCAATACGGTCAGCTACTCTATACAATCTTTTCTCGTGTTTTCTAAAGTAGTTATAAATCAGTCCGTTTTTCCTGATAAGGTCAAAATCGACAAATCCATAAGGCCAAATGTCTTTTAAAAGCAAGTAGAACTTGCACCCGTATTTATCCTTTAACTTTTCAATAAAAGGACTGAGAGTTATAGGCGGAGTATTAAAAATGATTAAATCATAATTCTCATTTGCAAGATATTTGTTCAAAGCCTTTTCAAACTGCCTGTTTAAGAAAAAAAGAGAAAGCATTTTTTCTAAAGGGTTGCTTTTACTTATGTTACCTGTTTTAACCCGGCATATTTTTAAATTGTTTTCTGTTGTAAACGTTGTAGGTTTTTTTACACGTCTTGGCCGACTGGCCAATACCGTAACCTGATGCCCATTATCTGCAAATTCATTCATCAGATCACTATATAAATTTTGATTCCCCGGCTCTGGCCAGGCAATGGTTATAAACAATACCTTCATGTACTCATTTTGATATGATACTTATAATTTTTTTCGTCAATTTTTTTAAAAAGATTTAGATAATCCTTAAATCGTTGATTTTTGTCAAATAGCGCTTCTGCACGATTTCTGCAATTCTTTTTAACACTTTCCTTGTCCCAGGTATCCACTTCCAATATTTCATCTAATAGTGCTTCAACTTGCGGTTTTGGAACAATTTTTCCTGTTTCACGACTCACGGCTTCCGGACTTCCTCCTGTATCATATGTTACTACAGGCGTACCACATGCCAATGCTTCCAGGTTTGTGGTAGGAAAATTGTCCGAGTAGGTTGGATTCACGAAAACCTCTGCCGCGCTATAAATTGATGCCAATTCATGCACATTTTCTGTTTTGGCAATGGCCATAACCCTCTTCGGCAAATTACTCAGCTGTTTCTCATTCAGGCCAACCAATACGATTTGGTAATCATCAGACACCATTTCAGAGAGCTTGATAAAATCCGACAACCCCTTTCGGTCATCCCAAACACTTGCAACACCCAGAATTATTTTTTTATCGATATTGCGGATTGCATCCGGTAAATGATGCGTGCCCGGGCTAAAGGTTTCCAAATCGATTCCGTTATGAATTACCTCGACTGGGTACTCTTTTAAAAAAGATTCATTTACCAGGCCTTTCAACCAGTACGATGGAGTGACGATGGTCATATTGTCCAATCCGGTAAACAACTCCTTTTTCTGGTGAAAATTTCTGTTCGACTGATCCAAACCGTAGCTGGCCGGGTAGTATCGCGTCATGGGGCAGCTTCGGCATTCCGACTTCCATTTTGTACAGTCAACACGGTCAAAGTAGCTGCAGTGGCCCGTAAATGGCCAGCAGTCGTGGAACGTCCATACCAGCGGTTTCTGCACTTCTTTCAGATAGGTGAAAAGTACCTCTACATTCAGATAGTAGCCGTGCAGATTATGCAGCCCGATCACGTCGGGGTCAATCTCCCGGACCCTGCCAACCAATTCCAGGGTAGCCTTTCTTGAACCGAACCCATGGCGATCCAGCAGTCTCGTTTTGAGGCCGTGCATGTACACATCCAGTTTATTCCCTACAGGGATAATTTCGGAGCTGCTCCCGTTTGGCCCCACCCGTTTGCAGGCCACATAGCTCTCATGGCCATCGGCTAACACGCTTTTACCAATTGCTTCAGTAATTCTGCCGGTACTCGTTGTATTCAGTGCACTATTTATCTGAACTACTCTCATATTCTATTAGTCATTAATAAATGAGTAAAACACATCACAAATGAAATCGGATGAATACTTTTTAACCAATTTGGCAGATTGCTCCCCCATCCTTTTACGCAAATCTTCGTTCTCAACCAACATCATCAATTTTTCCTTGTATTGCTCATCATCAAAAAGCGGAATCAAAAAACCGTTCATTCCGTCTTCAATCAAATCTGAAGGTCCTGCAATGCAGTCGTAGGCCACCACAGGAAGCCCCGCCGACATCGCCTCCCCGATTACATTCGGAAATCCCTCGGAGCTGGATGTAAAGGCAAATAATTTGCTTTTCCTGTAGTATTGATCCACATCTTCCACCTCACCTGTCAGAACTACCTTTTCATCCATATCCAGCTCATGAACCAGCTCTTTGAGCCTGCTCATTCCGTCCTGCTTGATCGCATTGCCACCGACGATCACCAGCTTCCAGTCATTGAGGCCCATCTTTTTAAAAATGCGGATTAACCGGTCATGATGTTTCGTCTGAATCAGACGGCCTACCGTTAAAATGACATTCTCCTTTTCCGTACCCTTTTCAGGTTCTTTTATTTCACGGATAGGATTTCCTATTACTTGTATGTTTTTATGATCAATCTCTCTTTGATAAAAATCTTTTGCGTAATCTGTTTGGGCTATGATGCCGGCAGCACCGGGATAGAGAAGTTTCCGCAGCCGGTTGTGCACTCTTCCAAGCGATTTATCCGGCTTGCAGCGGTCCGATACATACACCGGGTATCCGGTTCCATAGGTTGACAACAATACCAGGCTGTTCCAGTACTCCCCAAAACTCAATACCCTGTCCGGGCCAATTTCCTTGATTTTTTTTCGCAAGAAAGCCATCGTACGAACGGTATCGATCCAGCGCCTGGAGTTATTAAATTCAAAAGTCGGCCGATGAATATTTACTGCCCTGGGAATATCGTAATCAACGCTGCGGTTCATTCCTATCAAAATTAATTCAACCTGTAAACCCTTCTTAAGCGAAAAATTTTCTGCCAGAAGCGACATTACGCGCTCCATCCCTCCCCTCCCCAGCGAATGTATGACCAGGCAAATTTTTTCCATTTTATCGGGCTATTTGAATACAGGTGATCACTATTATGAATTGTAAGATCCAACAGAATAACTGTTATGCCGGATTGGGCTCCTTTCCTTCAAATATGTTGTAGTATTTCTTCAAAATGCGATCATCATCAAAAAGCATGGCCCTTTCCAGTGACTTTTTACTGTAATGTTCCAATAGTTCCGGTTTGTCCATATACAACATCATCTTTTTGGCGAAATCGTGGTCATCCTGTTCCGCCGCCATTCCATACTCACCGTCTTCCACAAGACCTCGGCATCCTGAGCAGTTGGTCACCAGGCTGGGTACGCCAAGGATCATCGCCTCGCATAGCACAGTGGGGAGAGCTTCCGAAAGTGAACTCATTACAAACACATCGCTGCTTTTCATCAGAGGGTAAGGATTATTTACAAATCCATGCAGTATAATTGTATTCTCCAATCCAAACTCTTTGATCATATTTTTTAAAACGCCCTCCTCAGGCCCCGCACCGGCTATATGCACGTTAAACTCATATCCTTTATCCCTGGCGATCCTTGAAGCACGGATAAGCCGGTCGAATCCTTTCACAGGCAGCAAGCTTCCAACGGCCGAAAAACTGAATAAATCGTCTTTTATGGCAGTACCGCTTTCATTCCTGGCTTTTTGCAGAACCGCTTCCCTGTCAATAATGTTGTAGACCACCCCCATATTGGGTCCTTCTCCAAACAGCTCAACAAAGTCGGCCATCGAGTCATGCGAAACAAAATAGATGCCATCCAGCCTTGAGTAACGATTGAGATCTGCTTTTTTTCTCAGGTTATCATTAGAACTGAACTTCTCATAATCGCTGTGTGACAGATAGGAGCTGTGAACAAAAGCAACACGCCTCTTGAGGTTCTTCATATGGAAGAGGAGGTCTGTGTAGTGGCTGTCCAGAAAAGAGATCCCCACATCGTACTCTGTGTCTAAAGCCATCATCCTGTTTCTGAAAAACCAGCTTAAGCCATACATCCTGTGAAGGTAGCCTAAAAACCGGGCCAAGAAACGGCTCTTGAAAAGATAGTTGACCTCTACGTGATCAGGAATTTTATCTACATACGGCCCGTCTTTCAACACTACCAGGAGATCGATCTCATAGAGATCCTGATCAATTTTATGCAACAGGTTAATCAGCGTTCGTTCGGCCCCGCCGCCTCTCAGAGAGGGCATCAGGAACAGAATTTTTCTCTTCTCAGTCATTACAAGTGTTTCTTGTGCAAATAGGTCGAGGTTGGCTCACGGAACCGGCCCCTGTACCATTCTCTTGTGTTCAATATCGAAGTATTCTAAAATCTGCATTTCCTGCTGATCTGCAAATTAATATCATCCAACCTTCCCTTGCAGCAATTTTCGAACCATATCTGGTTTGGCATGTTATACCTATCCTGCCAATACTCTTAACATCCATGAAATAGCCCTATTTCGATTTATTGCCGGAATTACTCATCAGCGTACCCAGTTCCCGGCTGGTCATAAATTCAATATCCGGCCACCTTTTCAGCATTTTTTTCAATAGCGCACGGAAAAGGGCAAGGTTTTTTTCCCTGTTGCCGGGATGAATATACCCGATAAAATTGAGGCGATGTGCGGTAATGATAGCCGGTTTTTTCCAGAAAAAAGCGTTCCAGATCCCTTTCATGCATGTACCGATATTGTCGTAATTATCCGCCTTCTGCGATGGCTCAAAAACACAGTTCCTTACAAGATCAAACTGTCCGAGCTCATTCTGTTTGCCCTGGATGCGGCGCACCATTTTTCTCTTTTCATGATCTTCGATAGGCAACAGTTGATACTTCATGCCCTGAAGTAACCTCACCCCTTTTTCTGCAAGAGGCTGGTTCAGGTCTGGGTGATAGATAAAGTTGGGTGCGATAAAGCTCTCCGACTTATAGCCAAACAGATGTTCAAACTGTGTCAGGCCGTCACGAAGTATCTCCCGGTGTGTATCAAGGTCCGAAAGATCTTTCAAATCAAAAGCTGCGCGAATACTCAAATGCCCTTTTTGTTCTTCTCCGCTGCCGGCCCAGAACATATTTTCATTGAATACGGCGCGCTCGACTGAATCCCGCTTTTGCATTGCTTGCATCCACGCTTTTACATTCAGGTGTTCGCGCCCGTGAAATTGCGGCGCAAATAGCTTATCCGACATGCCCTGCTTCCAGAGACTGAAAGAGCGATCGTGCCTCGGATATTTTTTCAATGTCTCCGTAAATGGTTCCCCGTGATACTCCATGAATCCGGAACTCCGGATTTTTTCAAAATCCGGATTCATCATAACCGCATTGGCCGTGATAACGGGGTGCGACCCGTTTTTGTCGCGGAACTCCATTAATGCGCTGAACAGATCTTCCAGGTCCTCTTCAGATGCGAGGGCGTCAAATGACGTATAGGGACACCGGTCCACCCGGATGCCCCTCTGAACCAGTCTTTGAAAGACATCCAACGAAGGCATACAGGCGCTGCCCCAGTCATCCGATTCAATCACAACTATTTTACGATCCGTACGCCACCCGCGATAGTTGGTTGCGTGCATAGCAAGGATCCGACTGAAATCTCTTAACATAATGTCTTCGGTGGTTTAAACTTTAATATACTCTTCCTTTGATGCTCGATGAAACGATAGCATTTCCGGCAAGAAGTTATTGTTATAATCTGCTTATTCAAGATAGGCGTAAAAGATTATTCCAATAAGATAAAGGAATATTCAATGAGTCGAAGGGGCGCAGAGTGGGGTAACTAGTATCCTGTGAACGGAAAAACATCGTACCATCTAATGATGAAGTCCGGCACAGTGAGTGACAGCAGAGAATCGAGATTGAGTTTACCTAACCTGCTTAACGGTAAGAAAAATGCCATCCCGGCTATGTGCTATTCCTAACCAAAGAAATGCTTTGTCGTGATAAAGGCGCCACTGCAAGATTCCAAAACAACACCTTCGCACGATTTTGTACTTTCCTTATAATCCATTTTTATTTCATCAGGGTCATCTTTCGTGTTACCACTTCTCTGGGGGTAATGATGCGGTAGAAGTAGATGCCGCTGGCCATCGATTGCGCATCAAACGTGACGCTGTACGGACCGGCTCCCAGCAGTTCACCATTCAGCAGAGTGGCTACCAGGCGTCCGGCCATATCGTATACTTTTAAACTAACTTCCTGCTGCTGTGTTAACGCAAATCGTATGTTTGTGCTTGGGTTGAACGGGTTGGGATAGTTCTGTTCCAGCTCCACCTTGGTGGCCAGAACATCGTCCCCCGTGGTAAACGCCCAGGAGTCGCCCCACTCCTCAGCCTGTCCGTTAATAATGGCTCTTACACGCCACTCGTAGCGGTGATTCGGCTGAAAATCCTGCCCCGGAGTGTACGTTGTATCCGTTACAATTTCATCAATCACAACCTGCTGCTCTTCCACACTCGTTACTTCAATCTCATACGCATCCGCTCCTTCGACGCTCTGCCACTCAAATTTCTGTTTTTTCGACGTATTCTTCTCATCCTTGGCTGGCGTAATTTTCTGCGGTCCCTTCCCGTTATTGCCTGAATTCTCCAGGGTCGTAAATGACCAGATGGGACTCCAGGTGCCTTCCACCCCGTCCTTCACACCCCGAACGCGCCACTGATGATTTCGCCCTTCTGACAAGTTAACGCTTGGCGTAAAAGATGTATCATTCACCTGTTCCTCTAACACCATTTCCGACGGATTTGATCCGCTCACGTGAAGGATGTAATAGTCCGCATCCACGGAACTCCATGAAAATTGGGGGGCAAGCGCTACATCAATGGAACCGTCAGTCGGAGACCGGAGTGCCGGTGCATCCGGCGTGGCCGTTCCGCCTCCGCCATTGTTGGGGTCCTCTTCCGTTGTAAAACCCAGATATGTACTCCACGAACTTGCGACTCCTCTGCGGACCGATCGTACTCTCCATCTGTAGGAGGTTCCGTATGCGAGAGGATTGGATGGCGTGAATGTGGTGCCGGTGACAGAGGTGCTGATGACCGTGGAAGATGTGCTTAAATTCTGCACCTCAATCTGATAGCTGTCAGCATCCACCGCCCCCCATTCAAAAACCGGTGTTACGGATATGTTTGTTGCACCATCTGACGGTGAACTAAGCTGTGGTACGCTCGGAGAATCAGTAGAGCCACCGTCATCCGGATTTTGTTGACCGACGCGTAATTTGTCACTACCCAATTCGGATAACAGAGAACTATAGTCAGATTCTTGAAATTTATTGCCGGCTATATCTATGTATTTAAACCTGGGATAGGCTGATGAATCACCATATTTGGCTCCATCCATTGAAATTGTTCCGGAAAGATTATTATTGCCAAAATAGAGATATTGCAGGTCGGGGCTGTTTGGAAGTACATCAGGTATGGGCCCCGTTAGATTGTTGTTTGCAAAGCCTAAAAATCTTGTTTGAAAATGTTCTCCCCAACCGGTTTGCGGAATTTCACCAACAAAACTGTTCCATCTAAGATCCGCGATAATAATGGAGGAGTGTTGTGACAAAGATGAGGGAATATCACCGCCACCACCGACTGGCAATTGGTTTCCATTTGCATCTAATCCAAGATTATTTCCTACAAAATCTAATACCAATAAACTGATATTTTGAGCAGATGGTGAAAAGTCAGGCAACGCTCCATAAATATTTTGCCAGGCAAGGTAAACAGTACGCAAATTTTTAAAACTACCATCAAACAGGTAGGCAGGAAATTCATCGGTATGGTCGTTTCTTGCAGAAAAATGCTGCATTTTTTTGCTACCTGATAAGTCAGGTAAAGCCCCCCCTAGACTCTCATTTCTGTCTACGTCATAGATCCTTAATTCTGGTAAATTTACATTCGCAGGAAGCGGGCCAATAATTTGTGATCTGTTTATTCGCAGTTGATATAAATTAGGAAGGTTGAACAACTCTTCAGGCAAAACTTGATTCAATTCATACGACCAGGCAGAGAAAATCCAGCCCAGATTTTCACACGCAGAAATACTTGGATAATACATTTGTGTAATGTGACTTCCATGAAGCTCAAAAACGATCAAATTACTCCAATTCCCCCAAACATCAGGAAACACTCCGTTAAATTTGTTTGTAGATTCATCATTGTAACCATTATGATGGTCTCTATTTGGGTTTGTGCTGATATCACCCGGGTATCGGCCGGAGAAATATAAATACTCAATCAGAGTCCAGTTACCTATTGAGCCTGGAATTGATCCTGTAAACCGATTATGTTTGATATTGATGTATCTCAGTTTGCTTAAATTACCAATCTCTTCCGGAAGTGTTCCAGCAAGATTATTGCTCCTTAAATCTATTTCAACTACCCTTAGTTCTCCGTCGACAGATTCCACTGTAACACCGAAAGGTGCAGGATCTAAACGCATTCCGGAAGCTGACCAGCCAGAATTGTTATTCCAGTTGGACCCTCCGGTAGCGCTGTATAATGCTTCAAGCGCTATCCGGTCTCCATCTGAACTGTTTTGATTTTGCGACAGTGATTTAATGGGAATTGCAGTGAGCAATATGATGGTAAGTAGCGTAAATCTCATGTAATCAATATTTAAGAGCAAGAAAATATTTTCACCGCTATATTTTTAAGAAAAGTTCAACGGTTATGTCTTGACCGTAGAAAAGGAAGGGTCAAATTTACTTTTGTTACAAAACTTGATCTCTGTTAAAAGTCAGAATTCCGAAAAAACAGAGAAGTAATTTTGTTCAGGAAGTGACTGCTACTATCAAAAAATTAGAAAGTTCCAATAAATCTACATATAAAGCAGATTTTTAACTTGAAATCAATGACAGAGACGTATTGCGGCCAAAAAATGAATAGTGGCCTGTAAAAATTTCAGGCAACAATTAATTGAATTGAGATTCTACCTGAAGCATTCATTAACAAAAACTATTTGTTACTGTTGGCTCTTACAAGAACATCATCAACCATCCAGCCAAATGGATTAAACTTACCCTCAATGAATTCTAATTCAGAATTCCAGTAGCCATAATCAAAATCTTCAGGGTCCACGCCAAATCCATAACTCATTTCTAAAATGAATGGTTGTTTATCATCCATCACAAAATCAAAAGCCACAGATTGAAGTTTTAATCGATTTGCTACTTCAAGAGCTATTCTGATCACGCTCTCCGGTATTTTCTCAAGATCATAACTTACCAATCCACTACCTGAGGCCCTGAAATCCCCCGGCCGATTTGGACGAAGACATCCGAAACACCTCCCCGCTACCACACTTATTCTCATATCGTACTTATTTCCCGGAATATAGTCCTGAAAATAAACATAACCCCTCTCCTTACCTGCAGTTTTACTGAACTTAGTGGTGTAGCCTAACCTAAGAACCCCTTTTCCAACATTATATAGAGTTGTTTTTCCATCTCTATATCTACGCCAACGCTCTTTTAAATTCAATACTGCATCATACTGATTAAATCCTTTACCAAATGCTTTATTGACAAGTCTTTTAGCTGTTTTTTCATTATCAACCAATCTGACATGGTTTCCACCGGAACCACGCCGTAACTTAAACACTTTTGGATAATGAGCTTTTTCAACCCAACTATATGCTTCTTGTTTATCGTAAAAAACATACGTTGGAACCAAGGGTGCTCCTATTCCCTCTAAAAGATATTTCTGCCCAATTTTATCGTCAAAATGCCATGCTGTCTGAAAATTTGGGAAAACGGTCTTGCCACATGATTCTACTGAGTAAAGTAACTGTTTGGCAAATATATGATCTTTCGGACGCATGTGATGGAAATGCCACATGAATGCATCACAATCCCTCAGTTCATCAATAATTTGGTTTTTGTAGACATCTACTACTTTGAAAGGTATACCAATCGATTTACAGTAATTGATCCATTCGATGCTAAAATCTCCTTCTTTATATTGAATTGCTATTTTCATTTACCAGATGCCCAAGTTGTTCTGAGTTAAAAAATTCAACAGATGGCCAATTTTTAATTATTATGTCAATCAAGCTACTCAATAGTCGAAGAGTATCATCTCTGTTTTTATTATCAATAAATCCCACATAATTTAATCTATGTGTGCAAATGATCGCTGGTTTCTTCATTCTAAATGCTGTTTTAATATCATTTAGGCACTTGGAAATCCAATCATCTACATTATAATGTTGGATTGAAGGCTCAAACAATCCATTTCGAACCAGATAAGTTTGACGAAAACTATTTTGTTCCCCTAAGTAATGCCGTCTCAATCTAACAGATTTATTTAAATCTGGCTCTATCATTATCCGGTTTCCCTGATAGAAATTCACTCCCTTTTTACTGATACTTTGATCGTAATCAGGACTCCATATATAATTGGGCGGTATAAAAGATTCAGATTTGTAGCCAAATAACTTTTCAAACAGAGCTAGCCCTTCCTCTACGATTTTCAGTTTATGTAGTTTGTCCTCTTCATCAAAATAGCGCAGCGATTCTACAAATCTGTTGCCTTCATTGAATCTGCTTTTTGGAATCGAGCCCGGCATTTCGTGATCAAATCCAAAATGTACATCTTCATCTCCTTCCTGAAGCGCCTTCATAAACATGGATACATTCAAATGCTCCCGGCCATGGGACTGTGGATAAAAAACCCCGGCTTCCAGTCCAGCTTTCCATAGTTCAAAACATTTGGAGTGGTTTGGGTATCGCTTAAACGTATCCGTAATCAATTCATAGTGATATTCCTCAAAATTTGATTCCCTGATCTTATGGAAATCCGGGTTGGCAACCAGAGCGTTTGCCGTAATCACCGGATGGTTGCCTTTATAATCTTTAAATGATGCCAAAAGGTCGAACAGCAGCTCCAAATCATCCTCACTGGCAAGGCTATCATATCGCTCATAGGGTGCCTGATCCACCCTATAGCCTGCATCCAGACACTTCCGGTACACATCTTTCGATGGCATCCGAATACTTCCCCAGTCATCCGATTCAAAAACAACAATTTTCCGGTTAGTGCGCCATCCGGGAATATTCACCAGATAGCGTTTCACCCGGTTAAGGTATTCTGACTTCATCGTTAAGTATTTAAACCAAATTACTAAATAATCATCCTCAGAAGATCATTCATAGAGATATTCTCACCTGCCGTGAACAGTGCCACAATCGGATTGCCCATCACCGCCGCAGCACTCAATGAGTAAAAGCCCATACGCAATGACACTAGTACAAAGAGAAAAAGAGCAGGCAACGTCAGATAAACAAGCTTCTGAATCCTTGACTCAAGGTCCAGATTCTGAATATATAATAAGAAAGTGCATATGGCGCACAAATTTGCGATTACCAGAAATCTTGATCCGGAAGGCAGTGAGCTGAACAGGTTCATGATGCCATATACCAAAAGCGTGAATGCAAAAAGATTCAGGTAGCCCTTATTATTTGCCAGGTCACCCTTCCGAATAAACATCAGCACCAAAAAAATCAGGACCGACCATTTTAACGCCGCGCCATACCAGACTACATACCAGTTCAACCCCGCCTGCATCTCACCTTCACGGAAATTTTCCACATAGGTCTCCGACCTGTAACCGGCCGTACGCTCCTGCAGGATTTCCGGCGCATAGCTTTCAATGATGTTGTTAAAGGCGGCTAGGTCAATTTCAGAGATGAAAAACGTGAGCAGAAAGAATCCAAAATAGATCGTGACCCTGTTACCTGCCAGCATATAAGCAAACATCACCATAACCGGCACGATCATCGAAAAGTGAACCAAAATGGAGAGTGACGCTATTAGCAGCCCCTTTTTTTTACCCTCCACAAGATAGGGCAGAAGCCCGTAGATAAAGATATGAACGGCTGTCCACATCCGCACGCCGGTAATGTTCCAGATGGGATTCACCAACATAAATATGACGAGCAGCAGAACCGTCATCATATGAAGCTTCCCCTCCAGCCGGTCGAGGACGTACCACACGTTTCTGGAAAAGAAGAAACCGAAGATGAGCCCGATCACCATGGTATAAATGGCCTGACTATCCGTAAAGAGGGATATCAAAAATGTGAGGGCCGTATTGAACACATCTATATCGCCGCTTTCCGCAAAATAGCTGATTGTGCTCTCCAGGCTAAACCCCCTTGCATGCATCATCTCGAGGCGTGAAATGTATCTTACAATGTCGCTTCCCGCAGATTCCGCACTGATCGCAAATGTGAAGCCGTAAAACGCGCAGAAGGCCCAAAATACGTTTTTCGCCCAGGGTTCCCTGAAATTTTTGAAGGCGGATACCATTGCCAGCAGCGGCCATGCCAGGTAAAGCAGTGCGGCGTAGTATCCGGTATTGTCTTTGCTTATCGGTTGCACAATTCGATAAAATTATTGCATACATTCTCAATACGGTACTGATCGATATCCCTGAACCGATGCCCGTTTGAGTAATCTCCGTTCAAAAACTGATCAACCACATCCTTATTTATATCCTCACTGCCAATGTCCAGGACAGGCCGGCCGGTGAGGTAATAATCAATCAGTTTGCTGGGGCTCATCAGTGACGACCGGTTTTCAAAATTAACCAGAAAGTCCATACCGCTTAACACATTCAATAGTTCTGCCCTGGGAATGTAATCCCGAACCTCAATTTTTCCATCCGATTTTTCCAGCCAGGGCTTTACCATCTCGATATTCTTTGTATAGAGAATGAATTTATAGTCACGGTCCAATCCAGTCAGATAGTCCAGAAAGAGTGAAGGATCCCTTCCTCCCGGAATGAGTCCTCCCGCATAGGCAAAGGTTGGAATGACCTTCTTTTGATATGCTTCATGGTCGATATCCACCTCATTGAAGTCAAATCCCTGGGGAATAACCCGGATTTTATCCCTGAACTCCGGATAGTATCCATCCCGTGCCTCTTCAATGGGCACGGTGATCCACTCAGCTTTTCTGCAAAAAGACTTTTCAAACCGGCTGAAATAAAACATTTTGTTAAAGGAATCTAGTGTTTGCCCCATATAGGGATCACCGCAATCGGCAACCCACACATCCGCAATGGAATGATCCGGAGTTCTGGCAAGGGCGGCGCCCCAGTGTATCGGGTGCGGCACAGCCACCGATATCATCAGGTCATACCCCGACTCTCTTTTTAATGCGTTTTTAACCATGAACATGAGCTCGATATCGGGATATTCAAAGAACAGATTCAATCCGCGCCTTACCGCGCGCTTGAACAGCCTCAGCATTTTGTTTTTATGGGCCGTTTGTACGCCGTGGTATTTACGCTTTCCCAAATTTTTTATCGTAACGCCAAACTCGCTTTCAAACGAGTCATGAATATCCTCTCTCTTGTTTGTATACAGGGTAACATCATGCCCCTGCCTGGCAAACTCCCTAACGAGCTGCGTTGTCCGGAATGAGCGCGGACTGTTCATCGGGTAAAATGAGCTGCTTACAATCAGTATTTTCAATTTTTTGCCTCGCGTCAATAACTAGGTTCTATTTATACTCTGCTTTTATCGTCATCATCATCAAATACCAAGGTAAAATCATTGAGCACGACTCTGAAATTTGAATTTTATAACAACCACAGGCCTTTTTTATGCAGATAATCTTGTTATTAAGTTATCCTTATTGAGCCCCCTTTTATAACAAATGAACGATCTAATTGAACCTAAACATACTCTCATACTTATAGCAAAAATCAGGAGAGCAAGTGACCTGCCATTTTTTTCTGTTCACGGATCGTGGAATAGCTAATTCTGAGCAGTTACGATTAGTATGCGGTCACCTTTTCAGCATTAATAATGTGAACGACTATTGCGGAAAGTATAACCGTCTTATAGATATAAATGGCGCTCGCCAATAAAAAAATCAGGGGCTTTTCACTGCTTTTTTCGGTTTGCCCTGTTTGTACAAAGATATTTCGTCCGTTGTTGAGAAGATGGCTCCCCAGCATACGCAATCCCGAATGGTGATGCTTGATTTTTCCGTTCTGATACCCCCAGGCCGCCAGCCTCTTCTGTTTCCTGAAGAATGACGAAAAGGATTCTCTTGCCGGATGCCGGATTTTAACTCCTGGCGCATAACACAACCTGAAACCCCTGTTCACTGCACGGGATGTAAATTCCCAGTCCCCGCCCGACAGCATGCTTTTGTCAAATCCGCCCAGCTCATCAAATACTTTTTTCCTGACAAACAAATTGGCCGTAACCCCCTGCCCCCTGGGCACGGTGAGGTCCTGACGGAACGCGTGGTTTTTTTCATAGATGTAGATCCAGCCGTTTGCTCCGGGAACCTTGAACAGCTCCACATGCCCTCCCAGCAGGTCACAGTCACGGCCCTGAAACACTTTTTCTGCCTCTGCCAGCCACTCCGGATCCACGATGCAGTCGGAGTCCGTAAAGGCCAGGTATGTACCTCTCGCCGCTTCAGCGCCCCTGTTTCTTGCCATATACGAACCGTGGGCCGGTTCATGTAGCACCTTTACTCTTGGGTCACCAAAGAGAAACTCCGATGCCTGGTGCTCTGGCGCATTGTTCACCACAATCACTTCAAAAGATTGTTCCGTACCGCATTTCAATACCGATTCCATACAGGCTGTAAGCCTTGCGGTATCCCGGAAGGTGGGGATGATGACGCTGAAACGAACAGGTTGATTCATTTTTCTATACTCATGGTAAAACTGCTTTCAACTTCCCAGCTCATCAGAGATCGCTATTTGCACGTGGTTACCAACTTTTTTCCGGCGCTTCACATTGATCATCTCTACACCCATGGTAGCAAGAAGCCGGACAAAAAGTTCCCTGATCACATACAGCGCCAGTCTTGCATTGCGGATTTTCAGCCCCACTTCATCCAGCTCACTGGCATATTTTTTGTATGTCTGTAAACCGTTTCCTTCATATAGTGCACGGGCCAGCAGTTTATGAAAAATGGAGGTCTGAAGTGCAATCTGTTTCTTATGCTCTCTTTCAGACAGAAAAACAGGCCCGTATTCCAGATACATCTTCAGATATCCCATCATGAAGTGATAGTTCCGTTTCGCAAGGGTATGGGTGTGAGACTCTTCATGCCGGCGTGTGAAGGTGAGAACCTGGTGCACAAAGCCGAAATCGGACTCCTGCAAAAAATCGAGGCAGGCTGAAATATCCGACTCCGGATAGGATTCGTCGTATACCCGGCCCCGCTTCCGTATCAGGTCGGATCGCAGCAGCAGGTTGGATGGCGCGCCGAAATAGTACTCATTGTTCAGGAGGTATCTCCTGCTGATCTCGCGTCCGTCATTGAAATGGCTCGGGTAGGGCAGGCCGTTTAACCCCACGCGCGTATCGTCCAGACGGTAAGAGCTGACAATCCCTACCGTGGGGTACATTTCAGCCACTTCCACCATACGGGTAATGCACTCCGGGTAGAGCCAGTCGTCTGCATGCAGCACCTTGCAGTATATGCTGTCGGGCGAAATCTGCCGAAACGCATGATTCAGGTTTTGCATCTGCTGCAAAAACTCCCCGTTGTCATGAATACGTATCCTGGAATCCAGTTCGGCATACTCCTTTATGATCTCAAGTGAATTGTCGGTGCTGCAGTTGTTCACCAGCACGTACTCCCAGTTTGAATACTCCTGCGCCAGTACGCTTTCGATACACTCCCGAAGGTACGTTGCACCGTTGTAAACAGGAGTGAGCACGCTCACAAAGGGTTCATTGTTCTTTTTCATAGCGCCGTCTCTCTCTTCATTTCGCTGCTGCGTTTCTGCTGCCATCGCTTTTTGAAACCCGTAATCTCATCCGGAGTATAGAAATGAGTCGCGTATTTTGACGCATATACCCTGTCAAGCATATCCTCCGGCAGCCTCAGATTCTTTTTAAACGCCCGATAGACTCCTCCATATACTTTTTTTGAAGCTGTGTTCTCAGATTTCAACCGGGGCACGGTCACGCCGGTCAGCTGCTGTATTGCGCTTCGGTAACAATCGTCAAGATCTTCGAGCCGCATCACCAGCACATCACAATAATCACTGCTATACATGCCGTACCCCCTGTCGTGCGGAAACGGCGAGTCATAGACATCGATGTCAAAGATAGCCTTCAGCTCCTCATCAAACCACGTCAGGGGATCGGAATCAAAATAATCAATCCCGTTCTTATGCAGATAGTGATTCAGAAAGAGATCCTTCAGCTCTTCCGCAATTTTTTCTGGTCCGTTTTGGCTCAGTTCTTTCTGAAAATCATACGCATAGAACCGTTCCGCGTTCTGAAAAAAAGAAGAGACATACTTGGCCATTGGATCCCTTGTCAGGCTGATCACGCTGAGGCTCTCCCGGCTCCAGGCCTTTTTTTTCATCATCCGCCGCAGGAAGTATCCGTCTGAAATGTAATCGGGCAAAATATTCACCTGAATGTTCTGTTCCGCAGCCTTTTTATACAGTTTTCTATGAAACTGCTGATCCTTCTTTAAATTTTCCGGGTTCAAATAGTGTACATCGTACACAAAGGCGTCTTTTTTGTGATTCTGCAAAAGGCCTGATACGGTGGTAGAGCCCACCTTTCCCATGGTATAGACAATAATGGCGTTCGGCTTCAGGTTCTTGTACAATGCCGCATACCTCAGGAGCCTCGCAACCGGGGCATGGCTGCGTTTAAGGTTTCTGAGAGTATGTTGAATGCCTGTGGGTACCACAGCTTATATAATTAAATATTTTGAGAATTAACTAAATCTATGCCATTTGGAAGTGATCATCACCACCGTTGCTTCTGTAGCACTCGCTCCTGCTTTGGGAACGTTAGTCATTCATTTTTGATGCTCTGAATAATGTGCCAATGAAATCCGTAACGCGGCAACAATGTTTACATACAGTCTCTATCAAATGCATATTTTTCGGCTATAAAATGCTTCGGCGTATTTCGTTTTCGATGCGCACTCAATCCCGCGAACCCTCATCATGGATGTAATCAGCTCCCGGTCGAACCAGTGCTTCTCCAGCTGACTCTGAAAGCTGCTGAACAGAATCCCGTTTTTTTGGTCCACCGTCTGCTCATCCAGGGGGACAAACAAGTTCGGATTGCCCAGATCCCCGTCATATTTAGGTATTTCATACTCCAGAATCATGTGATTCCGGAACGTATTCCAGGTGAGTTCGTGGATGGTGCGATGATCCTGGTGCCGGTCTTGTCGTGTGTGTGTAAAAATCAGATCGGGATTGAATTCCTTTTTAAGCGACTCAAACTCCTCTTTCACTTTTGTCCAGGAGTCGGGCAGAAAGCCGTCTCTGTAACTCATCACCCGGATATCCTTGTCGGGAACAGAAGCCAGAAACTCGTTCGCACTCACTTCCGCCTCCTGTTTTCGGATCTCATTCGAGCAGAATACCACCCAGGTTACCTTTTCCACGCTGTACTTTTCAAGAAGCTTCAGAACCGTACCGCCGCACCCGATTTCAATGTCGTCGCAATGAGCTCCCAGGCACAATATGTTCAGCCCGCGTTCTTTGCTTTCCGGTAAATTTAGCTCAATCATCCTGGTTGGTTTCTTTTTTCCCACACTTTCCATGGCGTCTGTCCGGCCGCATAGAGATCATCGAACAGCTGCTTGTCCTTAAACGTGTCCAGTGCCGCCCAGAAGCCGTCGTATTTGTAACCGTGCAGCTGTCGCTCTTTGATTAGCCGCTGAAAAGGCTCCACAACCAGCTCCTCACCTTCACCAATGTAGTTGAAGATCTCCTTTTTAAATACGAAAAAGCCGGCGTTGATCCACAATCCCGAATCGCCGATATGGCTGATGCTTTTCACATCGCCGTTTCCGCCCATATCCACCACATGAAAGCTCTGCGTGGGCTGATAGGCCAGAAAGGAGCCGACCCGGTCGATCTCCTTGAACTCGTCGATCATCTCATTCAGCGGAAGATCGCTCAGCCCGTCACTGTAGTTAGCCAGAAACATCTCCTCGCCCTCCAGAAAGGGCTCCACCTGTTTCAGTCGCTGTCCCACATTGGAGGTCATCCCCGTATCCACAAAGGTGATGTTCCAGTCGTCCAGGTCGCTGTGCAGCAGTTCGATATTCCTGCTGCCCTTGTTCAGTACAAAATCGTTGGACACATACTCCTCGTACTCCACAAAATAGCGCTTGATGTAATCTCCCTTGTAGCCCAGACAGAGGATGAAATCCTTGTGTCCGAAATGGGCGTAATATTTCATGATGTTCCACAGCAGCGGCCTGTACCCCAGCTGAACCATCGGTTTCGGAATGTTCTCTGAATATTCGCGCAGCCTCATTCCGAGGCCTCCGCAAAACAGTACTACCTTCATAATGCTATTTGTTTTAGTCCAAAATTTCGGGTTCGGGAATCGGTATAATGAACTTCCCTCCCCACTCTCTGATGTAGCTGATCTGATTCATAATTTCTTTCTTCAAATTCCACGGCAGGATAAACACGTAGTCGGGTTGGGTCTCGCGGATTTTGTCCGGCGGGTAGATTGGCACCAGGCTGCCCGGCAGGAACATTCCGTGTTTGGCCGGGTTGCGATCCACCGTGTAGTCCAGAAAATCCTTTCCTATACCGCAGTAATTCAGAAGCGTGTTACCTTTGCCCGGAGCCCCGTATCCTGCAATCGTTTTGCCATTCTCCTTCAGTTCGATAAACAGCTTCAGGAGTTCACGCTTGGTTCTCTTCACCTGTTCGTCGAAGGAGGTATAAAAATCAATATCCGTGTATCCTTTATCCTCTTCCATTCTGAGCATATTGGTAACGCTATCACGAACGGGCCGGTCATCATTCTCCTTATGGCAAATGTAGATCCGGATGGAGCCGCCGTGGGATTTCAGCTCTTCCACATGAAACAGTTTCAGGCCATGCCTGGCAAAAATCCGGTCAACAACCAAAAGGGAAAAGTAGGAGAAATGCTCATGATAGATGGTGTCGAACTGGTTGTTCTCCACGAGCTGCATGAGGTGCGGGAACTCGAATGTCATAAACCCTTTCTCAGAAAGCATCACCTTCAGCCCCGAAACAAAATCATTGATATCGGGAACGTGCGCCAATACGTTATTTCCGAGAATCAGGTCCGCCGGTTTGTAATCCGACACCAGCTCTTTTGAGGTGTCATACCCGAAAAATTTCTTCTCTGTGGGAATATCTTTTTCAATTGCGGCACGTGCCACATTTTCAGACGGCTCCACTCCCAGTACTGGAACCCCCTTCTCCTTGAAGTACTGCAGCAGGTAGCCGTCGTTGCTGGCAATTTCCACCACAAAGTGATCGCTGCCGATACCATACTCTTCCATCATCTTGTCCACATAGTCACTGGCGTGCTTGAGCCAGCTGTCGGAGTAGGAGGAAAAATAGAAATAGTCCTCATAAATCTCCTCCGGGCTTACGTATTCATGAACCTGTACGAGAAGGCACTCATCACACACATAAACGTGAAGCGGATAGATTTTTTGTGACGAATTCTGGTTTTCCGGTTTTACAAACTCTTCGCAGAGCGGTGATGTGCCCAGGTCCGTAAATGTTTTTGTAAGCGGATGGTTACAATGCAGGCACTTCCCTTCCTGTTGCGCCATATGTTTCTCTGTCTTTTTTTGATTGGTTTACTGCACAAAGGCGGCAACTTCTGCGCTCATTGCATTCAGCCCTTCATGCATGTTTTATAAGACGGCCGCCAACGTGTGGTGTCCCTTGCCATCTGTTCCTTTCCTGTAATGTTAGGGCTAATGGATAAAAAATCTAATTTTAATCTTTTAATTTTTATTAGCCTCTCTTATCAAAACAGCACCGTTTGGCGGCCGGATACTGGCTCTGCACGGACCATCCGGTACAGGCAGTTTTTGTAAACCTGTAAACCAACTAACGTGGCATCTATTCTTTGAACGCTCTCAGCAGGCTGGGATAACTTGATACCGGAGTTGCCGACACTGTTCCGTTTGTTCAAAGCTGCCTGCTGACACTGTGAAATGTAGAAGGTTCTAATTCAGATTCATGAAAATAATTGAGAGTTTAAGTACAAATAAACCAGCATCAACTCTTGATTCAGTAGGGCTGAATGGTTCTTTTGAATAAAAGAGCAAACCGCATCCGGATTGAAACCATGGAGCAACCCATAGCCGACATCAGAAGAGATATCACGATAACCAAATCTCTGGAACTCCAGGAGAAAGCACACCGTCTGATACCGGGCGGCTGCCATACCTACGCAAAGGGAGATGACCAGTACCCGGAAAACTCGCCAAAAGTGATTGTGAGCGGCAGCGGCTGTCATGTTACGGATGCGGATGGAAATACCTTTATGGAGTTCGGAATGGGGCTGCGTTCGGTTACCCTGGGTCACGGTAACCGGCGGGTTGCAGAGGCCGCCTACAGGGCGTCACTCAACGGGACGAACTTTCTGCGTCCTTCCGTCCTGGAGATCGAGCTTGCAGAGGAGATGCTGTCGCTCCTTCCCCACGGAGATATGATCAAATTCGGGAAAAACGGTTCGGATGTCACGACAGCTGCAATAAAATTGTCGAGGGCGCACACCGGACGCGATTTGGTGGCTGTTCCATCAAACCAGCCTTTCTTCTCCGTCGACGACTGGTTTATCGGTACCACGGATATGGATGCGGGTATCCCCGACTCAGTAAAAAAAATGACGGTACAATTTGAGTTTGACAACCTGGAGAGCGTCAAAGCTCTTTTTGAGCAGTATCCCGGCCAGATTGCCTGCCTGATCATGGAACCGGCCAAATATGACGACCCTTCGGATCATTTTTTACACAGAGTTCGGGACCTCTGCCATGAACACGGTGCCCTCTTTATTCTGGATGAGATCATTACCGGCTTCCGGTGGCATCTGAACGGAGCGCAGGCATACTATAATATTCAGGCAGACCTAAGCACCTTTGGAAAGGCGATGGGCAACGGTTTTTCCGTCGCGGCACTGATAGGAAAACGGGAACTAATGGAAGCCGGCGGTCTTCGGCATGACGGCGAACGCGTCTTCCTGTTATCCCAGACCTACGGCGCTGAAACAGGGTCCCTGGCTGCTGCATTGGAAACAATAAAAATATATCGTGAAGAGCCGGTCATCGAAACCTTGTGGGCAAGGGGAAGGCAGCTGGAGTCCGGACTGCGAAGCATTATCGATGAGCTTTCGCTACATGACTATTTTACCATTTCCGGAAAACCCTGCTGCCTTGTATTTGGCACTAACGATGAGAACAAGCAGCCATCTCAGCCTTTCAGAACGCTGTTTATGCAGGAAGCGATCAAGCAGGGTCTTCTTCTTCCTTCTCTCATTGTCAGTTACGCGCATACGGAGAAGGATATCGAGCGCGCCATCGAGGGTATCGGAGAGGCGCTGGTCGTCTACAAAAAAGCGATCCATGAAGGCATTGACAAGTACCTCCACGGTAAATCGGTGCAGCCTGTGTTTCGGAAGTATAATTAATGCGTCATTAGTAAGGAAACATTGAGGCCATGACATGGTTCACACCTGCGGTGTTTGGAGGCCATGGATGTATCCTGCGGCGCGGTAAATAACCTTTTCATACATTCAAATGACGACGCGCCGCCCCGCTTACCACATTCCCAGTTGTCATCCCGACCAAATGAGTGCAACGAATGCGCGGAGGGATCTCCAGACGAATCAAACGGAAAAACTTTGCCACGCCCCCTCGACACCAATCCCGGCGTTGATCAGAATCTGGCCTCGGGATTATACTTTTATGCCAACACCTACCTCACGCTGAAGCGTGAGGCTATGACATGGTACACACCTACGGTGTTTGGTGGCCATGGATAATTTCCTGCGGCGCGGAAGAGAAACTTTTCATCCATTCAAATTTTGAGCGCGCCGCCCCGCTTACCACATTCCCGGTTGTCATCCCGACCAAATGAGTGCAACGAATGCGCGGAGGGATCTCCAATCGTATCAAACGGAAAGGCTTTACCACAATCCCTCGACACCAATCCCGGCGTTGATCAGAATCCGGCCTCGGGTTTAAAATGATTGCTCCATCTAACCCCGGGTTTCACCCGGGGCTATTGATATTCAACACCTACGGCGTTGGAACCCAGCCAGATTAAAGGCATAAGGGTCAGAACTGCAGATGCCGTAAGTATGATGTGTATATAGTTCTCTTTTTTCGGAAACTTCATTCATCACTAATCGTCCATCTCACATGTATCCCTCTCCGGTCTGGGTTATAAGAAGATATTTTCCTCTAAAAACGAATTTTAAGAAACCAACGGCCAGTTCCGGTCTTTATCAGATATCACCGCAGGCTCGGCGGGCCATTGAATGTTGTAGAAAGGGTCGTTCCAACGGATTCCGAGGCCTTTACCGGGGACGTGATGGTCCGACATCAGGTAGCTGACCTCCGAGTCGGGTTCAAGCGTCAGAAAACCATGTGCGAACCCTTTGGGAATGTAGATGCTTTTTCGGTTTTTGTCAGTCAATTCAACGCCAACCCATTGACCTGATGTGGGGGAGTCTTCCCTGAGGTCGATGATGACGTCAAAAATGGACCCCCGGATACACCGAACCAGTTTAGCCTCCTCATGGGGCGGATCCTGGTAGTGTATTCCCCTGAGTGTATGCTTTCTCTTATTTAAAGATAGGTTGGCCTGCACCGGGTTGAATGTAATTCCTTGTATCAAAAATTCATGAGTACAAAACGACCTGGCAAAAAAACCACGCTCATCATTAATTTCATCAAGTTCGATGAGATAGGAACCTTTCAGATCTGTTTCGTGAAACCTCACTTTTTTACCCAGAATAAATCAGAAGTCAGCTGCCGGGTTCCCAGCAGGAATTTCAGCTGTTTGATACGTGTATAAGGATTTGCCAGGAACTGTTTTTCATCCATGTCAATTCGCTCAAACAGTTCGCGCATCTCTCGCGCACCGGCCTCCGCGGTATAGTCACAAGAAAAGCCAGGCAGCAGAGAATTGATTTTATCGAACGAAACCCGGTAGCTTCGGTTGTCGCCGCCACTATCACCGAAGGTGGTTTTACACCCTGGGAATGCAGCGCCAACAATTTCTGCAATTTCCCTGACTCTGTAGTTTTCAACGGTATCCCCTACATTAAACACTTCGTTATGAATCGACTCAATCGGAGCTTCAAGTACGCATTTCACGGCCTTGCTGATATCCCGTATATGCACCAGCGGCCGCCAGGGCATACCGTCACTTATCATCTCGATAATTCCGCGGGTCCAGGCCAGGCCTGCCAGGTTGTTCAGTACAATATCGAACCGCATTCGGGGAGAGGCCCCGTACGCAGTAGAATTTCGCAAAAACGTGGGCGAAAACGTCTCATCGGCCAGCCTGGAAACCTCCTCTTCTACCAGCACTTTGCAGGTTGCATAGGTCGTTTGCGGATTGGTTTCCGACTCTTCCGTTTTGTATGAATCATTTCCTGCTCCGTACACGCTGCAGGAGGAAGCATAGACAAAGCGTTTGATCCCGGCCTCTTTGCACAATTTAGCGATATGGACGCTCCCCTTGTGATTAATATTGAAAGTAATCTCCTTATTTAGCTGCCCGAGAGGATCGTTTGAAAGCTCCGCAAGATGAACCACCGCATCAAACCCTTCAAGGTCGCCGGCCGTGATGGACCTCAAGTCTTTGTTGATATAGGACGGATAGAGCTGCTCCCCGTTATTGAACAGCCATCCCGCCCTGTAATACCCGGTATCCAGCCCTCTTACATTAAAGCCGTTTTCTATTAAATAGGGCCCCATCACTGACCCAATATATCCGTCCGTTCCTGTAACAAGTACATTCATATTCTGTTAATTCTGTTTGTTATACGCTCTCTTCCTATTGATAATAAAACTATTTATGATGTCGGCGTAATTATATTTTATTAATCGGAACCGCTCATTGAATTATGTTTGAACCAGGATCCGGCAAAGAACAGCTGTCAGGGTGACTAAAAACTCAATTCAGCTGCGGATCGTAACTCTTCTCAATTACCGATCGCGGGTTCTTCAGCTGACCTGCCGTCTTCATCCGGTTTCCCCTGAAAACCGGCCGGTTCTGGCCTGAGGTTTTTCGCAATTCCACATTCATTATTTTGAAAAGATGAAGTATGGCCCCCCTCAAAACATATTTCAGAAATGTTGAAGTGTTGAATGATAAATTCAGATCATCCAGAACCTGCAATTGCCTTTTAAACCGTTCAACAGACCGGTTCTCAAACAGATTGGCAGCCAACATGCTGTAAAATCTGTGGAAGTCAGCTTTCAGACACTTTTGATACTCTACCTCATTCAGGTAATAGGGCCCGTACTCGAGCGTGTTAAAGAGTTTTGCATGGATCCAGGTGAAATCCGTTTGACAAGCTGTGCTTGTTTGGCTGTTTTCGTGACGCCTCGTAAATGTGAGCACCTGATGTACAAAACCAAAGTCTGAATTTTTCAGCAGTTCAATACAGGCACCGGTATCGGTACCCTGATGTGATTCCACATACACTTTTTCCCTCTCCCGGATCAAATCACATCGCAGCAGCAGCGAGGTGGGGGCACCAAAATAGAAGGTGTTATCCAGAAAATAGCTTCTGCAGATCTCTTCTCCCGAAATGCAGTGGCTTGGATATGGAAGTCCGTCCAGCCCCACTCTCCGGTCATCCAGCCGGTACGCCCCCACGATTCCCACAGTCGGGTACTTCTCGTTCAGGGCAACCATCTTTGATATGCAGTCCGGGAAGAGCATGTCGTCTGCATGCACCACTTTGCAGTATTTGCTGTCTGGCGATATCTGATGAAAAGAATGATTGAAATTTTCCATCTGGGGCAGGAACTCCTCATTGTTGTGTATTCTGATACGGCTGTCCCGTTCCGCATACTCTTCCATAATCTCCAGGCTGCGGTCCGTGCTTTGGTTGTTCACCAGCACGTACTCCCAGTTCGAGTAGCTTTGTGCCAGCACGCTTTCAATACACTCTCTCAGATAGGTTTCTCCGTTATAAACGGGAGTCAACACGGAAACAAAGGGTTCCTCAACTGTTCTGTCTGCCTTCTCCATAACTACGTGTTTTAAATGCTATCAAATAAAAACCTTACTCTGCCGGTTTAAGCAAATCAATCTGCATCAGTGCCTCGGCCGCACGTGCAATGTTTCTGAAGCTCAACCCGGACTTCCGGGAAATATCCAGCAGAGAGTGTTCTCCATCTGAATAATTCAGGGTCCACAATACAGCCTCCTGATCAATGTTTGTTTTATTTTTCCCTCCGCTCAGGCTATAAAGGCCTCTCTTTCCCAAAAAGGGCTCACACCTGGGATTTTGATTCAGGTACGAGTCATTATGCTCAATGATGTATAGAATCTCCTCCAGCTTTGAGAGAGAGTCCGCAAGGGATTCGGGTCTCACAAAATCCGGATTATCGGCAGATGTGTGGTACTCGGGAAATTCTCCGTAGGGAGTGCGCATCAGCAATCCTACAGGCAAATTAAATCCCGGTGAACAGAACTGCCTTTCATCATACCCCACAGGTTCAAATTCACGAATTTCATAAGGCCCCTTCGTATCCGACAGTGCTTTTTCCACAATTCTGTCGATGTCAGCTTCTCCGGACCTGCTCTTTTTGAACGTCATGGAGCGGCCCGGATCCCCCAAACAGGATAAAATAAGACCATATTTGATTTTGTCAACCACCTTCTCATTTTTTGCCAGCCAGGTGATGGCCCCAATCGTTGCGGGAATAAAAAGAAAACGATAGGAATATCTCAATTGATATTGCTTTAACAGCTGTTCCGCCAGATGAACCGCAATACTGATTCCTGACAGGTTATCGTTGCACAGCGACGGATGGCAGGTGTGGGTGGAGATGAGAACCTCTTCCCGGGTCTCTCCCTCAATGAACAGCTCACCATAGGTAAGGCTTCCCTCTTTCAGTGAGGAATCGATGTAAACGTGATATGTATCCTCCTCAAGGGCTTTCAGCTGGTTATGTGTCATACAGAATCCCCAATGTTCACTGAAATAGGAGGTCTTGTGGGGTACCAGGCCGGGCTGTTCCGGCAGCGAGAAGAGATGCTTCTTCAACTCACTCAACGTTACCTTCTTATTCACCGGAATACTGTAGCTCATTACATGCAGGTTCAGATCTGCAAAGTCCACAATTTTCCGGCCTGCGGAGTCTTTAATCCATGCCTCGTTGATATTCCACTCTTTCGGAACCTGCCAGTCAAAAACCTTTTCTCCCGTGGGAATTTCAACCACCTCAAGGGGAATGCGGCTCCTGATAATTTCCAGGGTCTCTCTGACGCCGTTACCGGTAATGCTTCTGCAGATCGGATACATCTCCCCGATCAGCTGATGCATGCTTTTCCCGTAATCTCTGTTTCTGCTCATTTTATTGCAACGTTCTGATTCTCAGTATTGATGAATATTCTTTACATAAGATGCCGGTCAATCACTTGCGCATGTATTTACAAACCTGACAATTCATGCCAATTGGCTCTTTGATAAACTTTGGCATTTTCAATCCATTAACCCTAACCTTCCAGGGCCATCTCCCTGAAGTGGCGGTTGGTTTCTATCAGCTCCCTGTACGATCCGGCCTGCTCGATCCTGCCGTTCTCCATAAAGTAGATCACGTCGCAGTTCTGTACGGTGGTGAGGCGGTGGGCAATCATAATGATGGTCCGATCCCCCTTCAGGGCATCTATTGCTTCCGTAATATATTTTTCCGTGATGTTATCCAGCGCCGAAGTCGCTTCGTCCATTACCAGCACATCCGGATTGTGGTAGAGTGCGCGGGCAATGCCCACCCGCTGCCGCTGTCCGCCCGAGATCCGGGTCCCGTTTTCACCGATAATGGTATCCAGTCCCTCCGGCATTCGGCTCACCATCTCTTCAAGCTGAGCCAGCTTCACCGCTTCCATCACTTTTTCGTCGTCAATCTCCTTTTCAGGCAACCCGAAAGCGATATTGCTGCGCAGTGTCTCATCAGCCAGGTAGATGGACTGCGGGATGTAGCCGATATTTTTTTGCCAGGATGACACATCTTCCCGGATGTCCGTACCGTCCACCCGGATGGATCCTCTTCCCGGCTCAAGCAAGCCAAGCAGCAGATCCACCATCGTGGTTTTGCCGGCTCCGGATGCACCCACAAAAGCGACGGAAGCACCCTTTGGTATGGAAAGCGAAACGCCCTGTACCGACTGCTCATCGCTCTCCGGATAGCTGTACCAGACGTTCTGAATCTCAATCCTTTCGCGCAGTTCCAGCCTCTTATGACCCTTCCTCTCCATCTCCAGTTTTTGGCTGTACTCCTCCAGCTCCTTCAGGTCATTGTAGATGGGATCAACGGAGACCAGATTGTACTGCAAATTGGTGTATTGTGATCCTAAGAGCTGAATAGAGGGCATCAGCCGTACCGTGGCCATCGCAAAGAGGGTCAGTATCGGAATAATCAGCTCCATGGGGCGCCCCTGCCAGACCAGGATCACCGATATCAGAAGCATCCCCACAACGGCGGTTGTCTCGATGATCGGCTTTGGGATCTGCATGATGAACCGGAGGAGCGCCAATAGCCTGGTGCTTTTATCGGCTTCGGTACTGAACTTGTCGATAAACTCATCCTCCCGGTTCAGCACCCTTGCGTCCTTGATGCCGCCCAGACCCTGGTTCACCGCCTTGATCATCTTTTCGCGGCGGTTCAGCTCCTCTTCCCCGTACCGCTTCATTTTTTTCCGTATGGTGATAACAAAGGAGCCGATTCCCACACCGGCCAGCGCAATAATCAGCAGTGTGATCATCGGCTCAACCACAAAGAGGAACAGCAGGATGGAAACCGTCATCACCAATTCCCTGGCCATGCTTAAAATGTACGTGACCACGATATTGATCACCACATTCACCTCGTTGATGATGTTTCTGAGCAGTTCGGAAGTGTTACGCTGCAGGTGGAAGGTGTAGGGAGCCCGCATATAGGATTTCATCATGCGGCGGCTGATCGTATACCGCCGGCGGTAGATAAATCGCGCCTCAAAAAAGTTGAAGGAGATGATGTAAGCGCTTTTCAGGAGAAAAACCGCCACCAGGGCCAGCGACCCGCCGATCAGCAGCTCTCTTGCGGTTGAAATGCCGAATGCACTTAATACCGGCTGTATCCACTCCAGTTCCAGTATTCTCTCCGGACTGGCCACAATGGCTACAAACGCGGGAATCATGCCGATCCCGATTACCTCAAGCACTGCAGCGATCATCATCAGAAAGAAGAGGATCAGCAGCTTCACCGGGTCCTTCTTCGGAAGAATGTAGAGTAACTTTTTGAATGATTTCAGCAAAATGTGGTATTCGTTGAGTGAAAAATGGGTTTACACAACCTACTGCAGTCTGTAACGTCTCTTCAATATTTTACGAAATCTATCACCTTTCTCAGATAAACCGTAATTTGAATTTCTTAATCGTACTTTTTTTATAATCAATGTACGATGATGCCTACTGCTCGAATCCCGGATAAATTGAATTTGACCGGCAGGTTACAACATATATTTAACCTAATTGTAATCGTTTTTTTATCGTACCACATAATCACGGCCGGTTGATTAACCAATACTAATATAGTCTCAGAAAAATCTGAGTTAATTTTTATGTCTGAGTTGTGGATGAATCCCAAGTATGAACCAT
The DNA here is from genome assembly GCF_003150675.1 of Rhodohalobacter mucosus. Taxonomy (NCBI): domain Bacteria; kingdom Pseudomonadati; phylum Balneolota; class Balneolia; order Balneolales; family Balneolaceae; genus Rhodohalobacter; species Rhodohalobacter mucosus. Next base: position 235,944 of record NZ_QGGB01000002.1, read on the forward strand.
TTATATGTCATCAAAAGAAGCGATTTTCAAACTGATTAACCGGTCTTTTGATCAGGTATTTCTGATCTCGCTCAAAAAAAGCAATGACCGCAGGGAGAAACTTAAAGACATTTTAAACGGCCTTGATTATGAAATTTTCTGGGGGGTAAACGGGTCTGAACTGGATCTGAATGAGCTGGAGCTCTCGGGTAAACTTGACAACAGTGGGCGATATCAACAAAACAGACCGCCCCTCTCGAGCGGTGAGGTTGGGTGTGCACTGTCTCATCTGGGCATTTATCAAACCATCCTCGAACGCGGCCTGAAAAACGCACTGATTCTGGAAGACGACCTGGTCGTTGATCAATCCAACCCCGGGCTGCCAGGCACACTGGAGCAATCGTTTTCAGAGCTGCCCCCCGACTGGGATCTGCTCTACCTGGGATATGCCGATAATAACAACGCAATCAGTCCAGGCGGCCTGCTTAGAGCCTGGGCAATCTATCCGCTGCTCTATCTCTTCAACAGAGAACGGTTCAATCCCGCAAAGTTCAGACGGCGCTTCCCCAGAAATTACTCCCAAAACCTGCAGCGCGCAGGATATCACTACCGGACCCATGCATATGGTGTCTCAAACAACGGTGCCAAAAAAATTCTGGGTTTTCAGACCCCTGTAGCCTACGCATCAGACAATGCCATCTCGGAAATGTGTACCACAAAGGCCATCAATGCTTTTCGGGTAAAGAACAGGGTATTCTATCAAAACAGGGATCTGGAAACCACCATCAAGGGGCGGTACATTGATAAGGGCAAATCGCCTCATCGTCACTAATTGCGTTCCAACGTTCAAAATTGGGATTACCGGAAGCATCCTTTCACCGTCTGACAGAGATTGATCTGAACCTCTTCTTAGGACGTAAATCTGATTCTGGAGATGAAAAGTTTAAAGATCAGCAGGATGATCCGCAGCACTCATTTTTCAGATTGTCTGATAGTGGCCTTCAGCATCAGCCATCCAAATGCCGGGAGAGATGCTCATCGAAACCCGCTTTTTATCACTTCCTTCATCCTTCTCTCAACAAATGCGGTCACCAGCCACCCCAGCTCTGTAAAATTTCGAACAAGCGGCACGGCTTCAAAATAGAGCAGCATCTTATCTTTCATGCTCATTCCCTTTACGTCATTGTACAGGCTGTAGTTAAAAAACCCGAGGGTGCTTTTTAAACGCATCAGACGCGTAAATTCGTCATGGTTCTGCTCATGGAGCTCTCTGTAGCAGTTATAGGCGGCACGGCTGTTTACCTCGCCCTGCTGCATGCTGTTGATTCCCTCCGGGTGGATTCGGTACACGCCGAAATTTTCCCTGAAGTAGTAGGCCTTGTGGTCTTTGATCAGATGGTAGAAAAGGTGTATATCCCTGTAGTACCTGTATGTGGTTAGATCAAAACTGCGATACACATCTGTTCGGAACACTGCGGTCATCAATTTGGTCATCCAGGCCTGCTTCATCTCCTCCAGGGTGAATGTAAACCCTCCTTCGTTTCCGTTCAGAGATAAAATCGTTTCTTTACCGAATCTGTTATCCGGTACCATATAATTGATAAACCCGCCAAAACATGCAGAATAGTCAGGATGGGCTTCCAGAAACCTCACCTGCTTTTGCAGTTTCAGCGGATCGGTCCAGTAATCGTCACCTTCACAAAGTGCGATGTATGTTCCCCGGACTCTATCCAGGTTCAGTATTTCGGGATGATTCCCTAGCGAATATTGATTTTCTTCCTGATAAATCACCGAGATCAGGTTGGGGAACTCTGATTCATACTCGTACAGCTTCTGTGGTGTTTGATCGGATGAGGCGTCGTCGTGAATCAGTATTTCAACCCTGAACGTAGTTTCCTGGTTCAGAAACCCTTCAATGGCATCACGAATAAATTGCTCATGATTATAGGTAAGGCAGGCAATGCTCACCAGCGGCTCTGTTTCATCCGGCCACTGCTGGGTTCTCACGGCTATGGGTTCCTTTAATCTCATATTCCCAATAGGGCTTCCTCCATTTGCAGGTAGATAGTGCCGCTTTTTCGGCATCTGTCAGATTAACCTGTACTGCCCAAGCATTTCCTGAATGGTTTCTGTTGAATTGAACATCATGACATCCAGGATGGATAATCCCGGAATAAAATCATGGTTGAATTGTTCGTAGACCGGCAATTCGGGCATCAGGAACAAGAGTTCCACTCCCCTTTTGCCGAATTCCTTCCTGTTGTACAGTTTTTGGCCACCGGGCAAATTGATATACCGGCTCGCTTCCATGGCATTGCAAATTTCGTACAGCCGCTCTTTTCCGCCAAGCCCTTTTGCAGACTGAATATCGGACGACGTGATAATTTCTGTATCAATACCCAGGCGTTCACAAACTCTATCGAACGAAAATCTGATAAACCGGTAGAGATTATTTTCATTACAGCCGAAGATCTCCCGAATAAACGGAAATACAGAATCAAAGCAGGGTGCTTTTCGGTAGGCATACTCAAGCCGAGACAGTATGCCTTCCCTTTTTTGCCTAAAATCAGGTGCAACTTCCCGCTCCCGTACATCAAGAAAGTCTGAGTCGGATTTAACAGGAATGGTAAAATATTGTGTTTTGCCATCAATCAGGAATCTGTTTCTGTTGAACCAGGATTGCTTTGAGTATTGAACATCATCGTAGATCACAAAGCGTTCTGCAGCCTGCACCAGCTGAAAATAGCCCAGGTAAGGCAGGAAGTATGGCTGCATTACGGCAAGGCGGGTCATACGCTGCGAAGGGTTTTTTCAATGATGGCCACGATCAGATCCTGATTCTCCTTTGTGAGTGTATGATAGAGCGGAAGGCAAAGGATACGGCTTGCAATATCTTCTGAAACAGGAGCCGGGGCGTCAGAAACGTAGTCAAGCGTATTAAGACTCGGATAAAAATATCTTCTTGGTGATATGCCTGCACTCTCCAGTGTATTCTGAACCTTAAGCAGCTGCATTTCATTCTCAAAAAGTATCGGATAGTAAGCCGGTATCACGTAAGAATCCCGGAAAATTTTTTGGAAGCCTACATCTTGCACCGGATCCAGTACATGGCTGTAATAGCTGCACTGATTGCGGCGTATCTCCATTACTTCGTCAATATAGCGCAGATTGCACAAACCCATTGCAGCGTGCATTTCAGAATTCTTTCCATTAATACCCACTCCGCTGAATTTACCGAATCCGTCATGACCAAAATTTCGCATCAGCTCAATTCGGGCAGCCATCTCCGGGTTGTTTGTAAATATGGCGCCCCCTTCCACGGTTTGAAAAATCTTCGTAGCGTGGAAGCTGGTTACGCTCAGGTCCCCCCTTGCAAAAATCGATGTGCCTTTAAAGGTAGTTCCAAAGCAGTGAGCAGCGTCATAAATCACCTTCAGGCCATGTCTGTCAGAAATATCCTCAATGGTTTCAACATCACACGGATTTCCAAATACGTGCGTTGCAATGATTCCGGTAGTTAAAGGTGTGATGCTTTCCTCAATCTTATTCGCATCAACATTCAGCGTTTCCGCATCAATATCCACGAACACCGGCCTGCAATTCTCCCAAACAATGCTGCTTGTGGTTGCTACGTATGAAAACGGCGTTGTAATGATCTCGCCTTCCAGTTCAAGAGCCTGCATGGCTATCTGAAGTGCTATGGTCCCGTTGCTTACCAGCAATACATGATCGATTTCAAATCGATCAGCGAGTTTTTGTTCAAGCTCACGAACCAGTGGACCGTCATTTGTCAGCCTGTTTCTATCCCAGATGCTTTTTAAATGCTCTACATACTCCTCCAGTGGCGGCAGAAATGGTTCCGTAACTTGTATGGTATTTTTTTTCATTGAAGCCATTTAAAGAGCTCTATTGGCAAATGTAAGGGTGTATCCTGGTTTAGTCAGTTTAACGTCTGCTGTTTTGATTATTTGCGGAAGCATCTTTTTAAATGCTTACATTTTTATCCCTGGGTTGAACTTGCAACCTGCCGCTGTTTCATTTGTTTGCAGTGTAAGATATCAACTGCATTTACCGGCGACCGGCAAGTTGTCAGGCTAAGTCAGCCAGGTCCCGGCACACTTTTTCGGTTAGTCCGTAGTTCCCGGATAAACCAAGCAGGGAAAGATCAAGCCATTTTTCTCTGCCCCTGATATCATGAATACGATAAGGATACGTCTATGCCCCGATTGTTTCAAATTGAGATCAGACGATTGCAAACCCCACCAAGGGATGATCAAAATTGAAGTGAGAGAGTGAAAACCGCACCCTGTGCCACCCCCAGCGTATTCCACTGCATATCCACCCAAAGCGGCTCGCCCCTTCCCAGCATGGCATCATACACCAGCTCCTTTGTTGCACCCACTAAAAGAGTAAGAAGTGCCGCCTTCCACTTCGACTCCAGGACCATGTAGCTGCCCATATAGGTGATGGTACTCAGCATGTAATGGCTCTTTTTATAGTTCTCCATGTCAGCCCGAATCACCAGGATCGTGGGCGAAAGCGTAGCAAGTTGCGCGGCCTCCCTGAGCTGGGCCTGCGAGGCTGAACTGAGGCCCAGTAGCATAATAATGGTTAAGAGGGTTTTTTTCATTGCATATGATTTGATTGACCGGTGACGGGTGACCGTAGACCGGTTTTATATTTTCACCGCAGAGGCGCGGAGAGCGCAAAGATTTTGATAATTTTATCGCGCTACATTAACACGTAAACACAATTACACTTTAACACTTTTCCTTACCTCTTCGAGGTCCGATTCTACCATCTCCTTAACCAGGGCTTCGAAGTCGTAATCAAAATCCCAGCCCAGCTTCTCTTTTGCCTTGGCGGGGTCGCCGATAAGCAGATCCACTTCGGTTGGGCGGAAATATTGCGGATCCACCTCCACAATCACCTTGCCAGTGGCTTTGTTGATTCCTTTTTCGTCCACGCCCTCGCCTTTCCACTCAATCTCGATGCCTGCGTGTTTGAAAGCCAAATCGCACATCTTACGGACGGTGTGAGTCTCACCGGTAGCCAATACAAAATCATCCGGCTCTTCCTGCTGCATCATCAGCCACATGCCCTTCACATAGTCTTTGGCATGACCCCAGTCGCGCTTGGCGTTCAGGTTGCCCAGGAACAGTTTCTCCTGCTGACCCTCCGCTATTCGCGCGGCCGCGCGGGTAATTTTCCGCGTTACAAACGTCTCTCCTCTGCGAGGAGATTCATGGTTAAACAGAATCCCGTTTACAGCGTAGATATCATAGGCTTCCCGGTAGTTCACAACGATCCAGAAGGCGTACAGTTTGGCCACACCATACGGAGAGCGCGGGTAAAACGGAGTCGTTTCGCTCTGCGGCACCTCCTGCACCTTTCCGTACAGTTCAGATGTGGATGCCTGGTAAAATTTGGTCTTTTTCTCCATGCCCAGCAGACGGATCGCCTCCAGCATCCGCATCGCGCCGAGGCCGTCCACGTCGGCCGTGTACTCCGGCGAATCGAATGAAACCTGCACATGGCTCTGCGCGGCCAGGTTATAAATTTCGTCCGGCTGCGTCTCCTGGATCAGTCTGATCAGGTTCGTGGCATCGGTCATATCGCCATAATGCATATAAAACGGCCGCCCGTTAAAATGCGGATCGGTATACATATGATCTACCCGCCCCGTGTTGAACGAGCTCGACCGCCGCTTGATCCCGTGAACGATATATCCCTTTTCAAGTAATAATTCAGCCAGGTAGGAGCCGTCCTGACCTGTGATTCCGGTTATTAATGCTGTTTTTTGCTTATTTGATGTCACGATAAAATGCTAAGGTTATTATTTTTTCGAAAATTATTGTCCGTACTGATGGGTAGAACTGTAGAGGGTTTTTGGGCATATTCACTTCTAATTCGACACAGCTCAACTAAATTTTTATTCCAAACATTTATTGAATCCCAATCACTTAATTCTACAGTTATACCTCCTCTACGATTATTCCCTACAAATCCAGATCCTTTAAATTCTTTCCCCGTTTGTAGTGATGCTTGTAAAGAGAATTTAGTTTGTTAATAATTACATCAAGTTTTTGCCGGATTTCAACATACACCGCTTCTGTAATGTATTCAAGATCAAAACTTGTAACAGTGTGGTCGATTATTTCCAGTGCGCTTGAGTAAGCTATGTTTGTAAAATAGGCTTTATCCTTATCACTGGCCCTCCCTGCACCCTCAGCTAAATTTGCTGTAATGCTAGCGGCACTTCTTCGAATTTGAGAAGTCAAGCCAAATATCTCTTCCCTGGGAAAATCTTGAGTAATCTTATATAACAACTTCTTTAAAGTTCTTGCTTCCTGCCAAACTTCCAGCTTTTCAAAACTGTATGTATAAAATCTCTTATCCATTTCAACTCCCCCTATTTTTTAATTAACCCTCAATCAACAACCCCCCTTCTCTACAGCTCAACGATTCTACAGTTCTACCTCCTCTACAATTCTACCCCTTACAATTTCACTTCCTTGATGTCTTCGATATTGTCCAAAAACCATTGGTACGTAGATCGAATACCCTCCTTGAGATCGATGCTGTAGGTCCAGCCGGCTTCTTTCATGCGGGAGACGTCCATCAGTTTGCGGGGGGTGCCGTCGGGTTTGGTGGAGTCCCAGACGATTTCGCCTTTGTGTCCTGTGATATTCTGAATAGTTTCGGCCAGCTGTCTGATGGTGATGTCTTTACCGGTTCCCACGTTGTACAGATCGTGCTCCATTTTGTGGGTCAGGGTAAACAGAACAGCGGAGGCCACATCATCGACATGCAGGAACTCGCGCATGGGTGAGCCGCTTCCCCAGAGGGTTACCGGACTGTGGCCCGCCTCTTTTGCGTCATGAAATTTGCGGATCATGGCGGGCAGTACATGGGATGTTTCCAGGTCAAAATTGTCATGGGGCCCATAAAGGTTTGTGGGCATGAGAGAGACATAATCATGATTGTACTGCTCACGCAGCGCCTCAACCATCTTCACACCCGTGATTTTGGCTATGGCGTACCACTGGTTGGTTGGCTCAAGCGGTCCGGTTAGCAGGCTCTCTTCATTCAGCGGTTGCTCCGCCAGCTTGGGATAGATGCAGGAGCTGCCCAGGAAGATCAGTTTCTGTACATCGTTCTCATGCGCCGCCGCGATGATGTTGTTCTGGATCTGCAGATTCTCATAGAGAAACTGCCAGGGATAGTCGCGATTGGCAAGGATCCCCCCTACGCGCGCGGCGGCATCGATGACAACATCGGGCTTTTCGGTTTCAAAAAATTCCCGGACAGCGTGCTGATTCCGCAGGTCCAGTTCGGAGCTGGTTCTGTAGATCAGTTTCTGGAACCCTTCAGATTCCAGTCTTCGTTTGATGGCGGATCCGACCATTCCCCTGTGGCCGGCGATGTAGATTTTATTGGATTCTTGCAACAAACTATTGATAATCAGTTAATTTCTTCCTTAAATGAAAGCGATCCCGGATTGCTACTCCGTTAGCCTCTCAATGAGCAGAAAAGTAGTGGTCACAACCGTTAAAATGGGCGCAATAACACCCACGTAGTCACCAATGGCCGGTCTTCTTCTGACCTGCAGGGTAACCACATCATTATTTTGCAGATCAAACTCCCAGAGTTCAGGTGGCTCCGGATCATGATAGCGATATCGAAAAAAAGCCACTTCAACCATTTTTCTTTCATTATTGAACCGGGAGACTTTCACTTCAATCTGTAATTTAGCCCAGTCAATAGAAGCTTCACGGTCTCTTAATTCCGAAAAACCGAAGCTGTATGATATAAGCTCCGGCAGATTGGTTCCTTCAGGTACCAGGTAGCGGCCTCCGCTATTTACGTCTCCCCATACGTTGATAGAGTCCACCAACTGCCCGAATTCTGCTACCCGGATATAGCGATCACTGATGTTTTCCGGTAACTGTGCAGACAGCTGGGTCGTCAAGCCAATAAACATCATAAAGAGTATGGCAATTCTATATCGTCTCATCATGTCATGATATCTTTTATTGCAAAATGTGGTAATGAGCTGGTTAATTTGCTTGCGCGGGTTTTATATTATGTTCATAACATGAAATTCACTCACTCAATACAGATGTAGTGTTTTCTACAAAAACATGTACTAATCTTCAATATATGCCTCATAATTGCTATATACCGATTTGTAGTAGCCGGAACCATAGTGAGTTCCAGCTTCATACTTGTGATTGAATGCATTGAGTACAATGCCGCCAACCTGTGCGTCAATTCGCTCCAGTTCCTCAAGTGTTTTCAGCAGAACTCCCCTGTTGGTTTTACGAAATCTTGTCACCACAATAGTCGACTCAACCGTCTTTAATAGTGCCGTGGAATCACTGATAATACCAAACGGCGGTGTGTCACAGATAATCACATCGAACAGTTCTTTCATTTTGTCCATGAATGCCCTGAACTCCCTGTTATTCACCACGCTCTCCGGCGACGGGTTGTTTTTCCCTGCGGTAACTACTTTCAGGTGACTGTTATCTGTGCTTTTAAACAGTTTTACCAACGGAGTTTTTCCGTTAAGATACTCCGTAATACCTTCCTCATTATCCAGGCCAAAATAGCTATGCAGGTTCGACCTTCTGAAGTCCGTATCAATGACAAGTGTTTTATAACCCTCGTCAGCAAACGCGATACCCAGGTTTGCAGCAACGGTAGTCTTTCCATCGCCTTTTTCAGCACTGGTTATAGCAATAGTTTTCGGGGGAACATGTCCGTATTGGTAGATAAGGTTATTCTTCAGTCGGCGAACAGACTCCGACACAACATGCCCTTTATCCCGCATCAAAACCAGCTCATTTGGAATTTTACTCTGCTTAGTTTTGAATTCTTTTTTCTTTTTCTCCGGAACTTTATCAAGAACGGGTACTGCAGAGAGCAGTGAAATCGGCAGCTGTTTCACCATATCCATGCTGTTTACCGAGTTGTCCATAAAATCCCTGATTAGAAGCAGGCCTGTAGCAACCACTCCCCCCATCATCAAGCCAATGATTGCCATAAGTATTTTATTCGGACTCACTGGTGAACCGGGAACCAGGGCCGTATCTAGAATCTGACCAAATCCAAATTGAGACTGTTTCAGAACCGACATGTCTGCGTACTGCCTCGAAACGTTCAAATATAATTCTTCATTGATCCGCACATCCCTCTGCAGTCGGGATAACTCAATCATTCCGTCCGGAAGGGAATCAAAACGGGAGTCAATTTCCTCACGCCGTTCGGCCAGCGCGTCTCTTCTCGATTCATACTGATTCCGTTCAATTCGAAGCTCTACAAGATCACTTTGTATACTTGAAACAAGTTCCGCACGATCGGCTGAATCCAGACCCATGAATTCATCATCCTCCGTAAAAAGCTGGGCAGATAGTTCACGGATTTCGCTTTTCAGACGGGCAATTTGTTCATCCAGAAAGATCATTCTGTCGGGCAGCGGATCACGATTCAGTACACCTGGATTTCTTGAGATGATCAGTGTCCGTTCCGATTCATACAGTGCCAGCTGTTCTTGCGAATTTCGTATTCGAGGCCCAATTGCCTCGGTAAACTGCTCGGAAAGCCCAGGCTGAATACGGTCAAGCTGCCTTTCCAGATTCGATATCGCCTGGTTAACCGTCTGAATCTCCACATTCAGCTGCTGCAGTTCTGTTTCGAGGGCTACCTGCTCATTTACAATTCCGGAGGCTTGTTCATCCACCATGACAATGCCGGTCCGGTCCATGTATTCTCTCAATCTTGCTTCTGAACGCTCCAAGCTCTCTTCAACGCGCTCCATCTCATTCTCCAGAAATTGCGCCGTAGATTCGGCCGCCCGGCGATTTTGAAGCGTGGAGCGCTCTACATAAATATTCATGGCAGTATTTACTACAAGTGCGGTCTCCTGTGGGGAAGAACTGCTGAATGATAGTTCAACAACTTCTGAGTCTTCCTCCGGCACGAGCGCTGATAATCCCCGGCGGATTCGGTTTGTGACAGCTGCTTCGGAAGCGCGGCTTACAACCCCCTCTTCATCAATATTCCATAAAACAGGAAACTCGTCCGCATTACCTGGATTCTCCTCGATAATATCCTGGGCTACCAGCCTTGCAAATTCTCTCGATTGCAGTACCTGAAGTTCATTTGCAAGCGTCGAACCTGTCCTAACTCCGGTTGCCTGGGATATAATATTGGAAAGCTCCTCATCAGCCCCCCCACCCGTATTTATCAAAATTGTTCCTGAGCTTTGATAGGTAGGCGTGATGGTGCCTGCAATAAACCAACCCGCAGAAGCGCCTGCCAACAATAGCAGAAGAATCAGCCACTTGTGCCTGAATAGAATATTGATGATCTTCTTTGGGTCCAGCGTCTCTGTGGCTGAGCTATTCATATTCCGATTGACAGAATATGTATCCACGTATTCAAACCGGCTGTTTTTATTGCTCCCGTTCCCTGATTGTATAATGTTTGACATCCTCTATCGCCTCTTCATTTTCTATCTGGATGTTTATGATATTCAAACCGCGATTCTGTTTCTAATAGAAGACAGATTTTTCTCACGAATTGCAATGATACCCCAAAGTCATTAGAAAAAACAGTATGGCCTTCAGAATTAGCAATTCTTAATACGTATGAGTACTACAATCTAATAAGAACGCACATACACACTGTTCAATCGATCATTATGTTTATTTAACTGTTTCTGAGCCCACTGTTTGATAATTTTCAGTAAATCAACCGTTACCCTTTCATTAAGAGTGAAAAATTAATCACATATCATCATGACAACATTTGCAAAACATCCCTCAGCTCTAATACACCTCACGTTGACATTTGTTTTGATTTTATTCCTTACAAGCTGCTCTGAAATAATTGATGGCTCTCAAATTGATAACTCACTTGAAAATATAGAAGAGGTCTCACTTATTGATGGAGCTGATAATATAACCGTTACTGTCAATAAAGGCGAAGAAAGCTACTTTATTCTGGATATTCAGAATATTTCGGGTCAGTTTTATCATCTGGGTGAGGCCCGTTTAGGCTGGTGTATTGACTGGCAAACTCCTATTGATTCAAACGGTGGGGTTTACCCGGGAGTAAAAGCCTATTCAACCCTTGGCGTTCAATCGTGGAGCAGGATCAACTACATTTTAAACCATATTGGAGAACTACGCACTTTATTCACGGATGCATCCTACAGGGAAATCCAGCTTGTTATCTGGTCACTGCGCGGAAATCCGGAATTCAATCTTGACGAGGTTAATCTGGAAGATCTTCCACCGGAGTTCCGAGAAAACGGCAATCCACTTTTTAGCCGGGATCTTGTCAGGGATATTCTAAATTACGTTGACGAGAAGCATTCAAAATGGAGTTACAGTGAAGGCGACTACTATGCTGTAATCCTTGAGACTCCTGCAGATGTACAGACATTAATCACGGTTGTACAATAGTAAAGCCAAAGCAGGAATGTAACACAAATCGTATCTTTATCTCCCCGTTTATCATCCAAAAATTTACCGGGGAGATACATCTCTGCAGTTCCATTAGAGACAATTAATTTGGCTGCACCGGTTAATTGTATACTTTTTTGAAGTAACCTTTCTTCTATTAATGGCTTTGGGAATAGAGGTACACTTCATCATTAGTACAAATCTAACAACGTTAATCTTACACGGGAGATAATAATGCTATCCAGGGGTAAACTAATACTGCTATTTCTGTCCTTTTCACTGCTCGCCTTCGCTGCTTGCGATGTGACCTCCGAAAAGGCTCTTGATGAATCACTTGAACCGGTACCTAAAGTATCTGCCATAAAAGGTGCAGATAATGCTTCCATACGGGTAAACAACGGTACTACAAGTAATTTTTCTGTTGACATTCAAAATGTCGAATGGAACACACTGATTTCAAATGGCGAACGCGAAGCGTATTGCATTGCATGGAAAGATCCGATCAGCAGGAATAATGCCATCTACGAAGGTGTTGGCGTCTATTCCACCGACGGGGATGAGCAATTTGCAAATATTAACCGCCTATTCTCCATGAAGAATGAGCTTATGAAAAATGATCCTGAACTGACATGGCGTGAAATTCAGGTTGCAGTCTGGATTCTCGTACCATTTCAGGATTTCGACATGAATATGCCTGCAAGTGAACTGCCCGAGGAAGTGAGAAGCAACGGTCAGCCCAATTTCAACAAAGAAAAGGTACAGGATATCGTTGATGCGGTTCTAAGCAGGAGTGCTGCCAAAACAACTTCCTTTAGCGGCATGGCCAGCAGCACAACTGATGATGATTACGAAAAAACCATGTGTGTAATCGGCACCAATGAAGATACTCAAACTCTGATTGTACCCTGTGATGAAACTGCATTCGCTTACGGTGGCACCAAAGAGGCTGACTTTAACGGTCTTGCAGGTGATACAGAGGATGGCGTATCCCTGGATCCCTATGCCCACTGCTTCCCTGATGACGAAGAAATCGAAGATACACGCTGGGGCTGGACAAACGGTGCACTTGGCGAAGGCACCTATACATTCCCACTCTATGCAGGAGCTGGTAAATGCAATCTTTCTAAAGGACAGTATTCAGGTGACGTCGAAATTGTATATGAGGGCTCAACAGTTAAAGTCACTTTTACTGCAGCTCCTGGAGTCACCTTCTACCAGGAAGATGGGGAGTCTGAAACACATCTATATGTGGGTAATGTGAAAATGCCCGCTTCCGGAGCCGCTCCCGGTAAATATCCGAATAATGACGATGTTGTTTCATCTTCTGATACCGAGGTAGTTTATGAAGTGACCGGCGTATCCGGTGACATATATGTCGTTGCTCATGCTGTGATGGCTGGTTATGAAGTACCTGAAGTAGAGTAAGTACTTCATTCATTTATCTGCGTAAGGCGTTGATTGTATAGATCAACGCCTTTTTTATTTATTCGAAATAAACACGTCTGAAATGCTGTCTCAAGTTTGCATCGAACTGTATTTTTTTCCACCACCAGATTTTCTCTGATCTTTGTGCCAGTCAAAATTGTTTTCACACAATTCAAATGTAGATCAAGATTAAGCTTCGTGCTTTGAATGGGTAATGCATTACGTAATCAACGAAGAGTTTCATCCTTTTTTGATCGGTAAGATTTTTTCCTTTTTTATCACTTCTTCCAAATAATTAAGCCCAACCCGGAAAGCTGTTTTGATGGTAGTCTCTGTCTGATTTCATCGAAAGCCACTGACCATGTACAATTGACAATTACTTTTTTAAGGTTTGCTTCTTATAAACGCCCGGAAAAATTCAGCCATTCTTCAGATTTCAAATCCTTTTTTTCGTAAATGAATCCAATACCTGTAAAATATTTATTAGAGACTATTAATTTAGCGCATTCAAAAATTTTTTAATATTTGATATTACTGCTTTTCCGCAAAAGTCACAGATGTATAATGAGAAAAGAGTTTGATCGAACCAATAACAAAAACTATTAATGGGATACTATAATGCTTTACAGGGGTATACTTGCACTATTAGTTCTTGCTTTTACGATTATCACATTTGTAGCATGTGATGTGACATCAGAAAAAGCACTTGATGAATCACTTGAACCTGTTCCTAATGTTACCGCAATAGAAGGAGCAGAAAATGCATCCGTACGGGTAAACAATGGCACTACCAGCAATTTCACTGTCGACATACAAAATGTTGAATGGAATACGCTGATTTCAAATGGTGAGCGTGAAGCTTACTGTATTGCGTGGAAAGACCCAATCAGCAGAAACGATGCTATTTATGAAGAGGTGGGTGTCTATTCAACAGAAGATGATGAAAAGTTTGCAGATATAAATCGCTTATTTTCAATAAAAAATGAACTCATGAACAATGATCCTGAGCTGACCTGGCGCGAAATCCAGGTGGCAATTTGGGTTCTTGCTCCATTCCAGGATTTTGACATGAATATGCCGGTTAGTGAACTGCCTGAAGAAGTCAGAAGCAATGGACAGGCTAATTTTGACAAAGAAAAGGTGCAGTTTATCGTGGATGCTGTTTTAAATAGAAGTTCAGCTAAAACTGTTGAGGGATTTGACGGATCCGCAGACTTTTGGTCATTCAAAAAGAAAAAAACCATGTGTGTAATAGGTACGGATAAAGACACACAATCACTTATTACCCCATGTGATGAAACAGCATTCGCATACGGTGGTAATCATGATGCCGATTATGCCGGTATTGCGGGCATTCCGGGATTGGATGGTTATGCCAACTGTTTCCCTGAAAGCCCGTTTCGCGCTCCGGCAAGATGGGGATGGACAAACGGTAAACTTGAGGAAGGCGAGTATGAATTTCCGCTGTATGCAGGTGCTGGATTGTGCAATCTTTCAAAAGGACAGTATTCGGGTGATGTTAAGATCGATTATAATGATGGAAAAGCGTCCGTAACATTCACAGCTTCAGATGGCACATCTTTTCTTGAAACTCATTTACATGTGAGCAATCACCCGCTACCAAGGTTAAGAAATGGCAGAATTACTCTCGCTCCGGGCCAATATGCAAGCAATGATGATGTTGTTTCAATCACTGAAACAGAAGTTATTTATGAAGTGAACGGACTAGATGGTGATGTTTACGTTATTGCACATGCTGTTATGTCTGGTTATCTATCGGATTGATCGCTTAATCTCTCAACCAATTTCAAATTTTAACTGGGCGTTGATGAAATATTCAGCGCCCTTTTTTTGTTTCCGGTTCTCACAGTGCCAATACTTTATACAACTATCTGGACAGGTTCTTTCCCATTGGAATCTAGTACTCAGAATGTCGACTTCTGTACCTGATTCGAGATTCATTTTTACATCACGACATTTTCGTTTGTAATGAAAACCTGACTTCTTTACCGAAGCGCTCGCCGCATATTTGCGGCGCCCTCTGCGTTTATACTAGCTCCAGCCCTTTACTCTGATCATAATTACTGGCAAAACCCTCGAAAAGTATGAGGAAAAACCACTGCTAATTAAACCTGCATCACATCATCAGCTCTTCATCCACAAAGGGTTGGTGAGGCTTCAGGCTTCCGTTTTGCATAAGGGCCTGGATGTGTCCCACAATTCGTTCCGCGGCCTTGCCGTCCCATTTTTCGGGGATGGATCCTGATTTCCAGCTGCCCGACATCAGTTTTTGGAGAGCTGGTTTTACCGAGTCAGGGTTGGTACCGATCAGCTCATTGGTTCCCTGGGTAATGGTTTCGGGGCGCTCGGTATTGTCACGAAGGGTCAGGCAGGGGATTCCCATTACCGTTGTCTCTTCCGTAATTCCTCCTGAATCGGTGATGACAGCGCGAGAATACTTCACCAGCCAGATAAACTGCAGATAGCCCAGAGGATCGGTATAAATCAGGTTCGGATGGGAAATGCCCAGGCCGTCCAGGATTTTCCGGGTTCGGGGATGTACCGGAAAGATAATCTTTTCATCCTCTGCACCCTCCACGATGTTTTCGACCAGATCTTTCAGCTTGCGCTCTTCATCCACATTGGCGGGACGGTGGAGGGTCATAACAAAGTAGCTGCCTTCTGAAAGATTCTGCTCATCCACAACGCCCGGCTTTTCCAGTCTTTCCAGGTTTCCTAGAAGCGTATCGATCATAGTATTTCCGACAAAGAAAATTTGTTCATCGCTTACTCCTTCATTCCTCAGGTTTTTATTGGCCACTTCGGATGTGGTAAAAAAGAAATCGGTAATGCTGTCCGTCGCCACACGGTTAATCTCCTCGGGCATGGTCCAGTCGCGCGAGCGGATACCGCCCTCTACATGGGCTATCTTCACTCCCATCTTCTTCGCGGTAATGGAGCATGCCATAGTGGAGGTTACATCGCCCACAACCATGCAGAGATCGGATTTCCGGTCCATGAGTACCTCTTCGTAGCGGGTCATGATGCGGCCGGTCTGTTCGGCCTGGGTACCGGAGCCCGATTCCAGGTTCATATGCGGTTCGGGGATGCCGAGCTGTTCAAAGAACGCGCCGCTCATGTTTCGGTCGTAGTGCTGACCTGTATGTATGAGCCGGTATTCAAGAAAGTGTTCAGATCCTTTCGCCTCTCCTGATTCTTTATTGGCTTTTTCGATAGCTTTAATGATCGGGGCTATTTTCATAAAGTTCGGCCTCGCCCCTGCGATGATATCTATCAGCATGTTATTCGTCAGTCAGTTTATATATTAGATTGACAACAAAATACCACATGATTCCGAGCGGTTAAAACGGATTTGTGTTAGAACTGATTAAGGTGTTGATCTAAGAGGTTTATTGTAATGAATATGTGTACGAATAATCAAATTGCATCATGCGTGCATTTGTATGTTGGGACAAGTATCTATCCACTCGTTCTTCCATAAACCGTGAAACAACTAATAACGATGGGTGTTTTAGTTATAATCAATACTCGCAGGACACGATAAGGTTAATCACTTGCATGCTTTTCCAATAATCCCCTCGAATTCATTACGGACGTTGTTCAAAATCGAGCCTCGGGGTTGAAAATATGATCCTCGCATAAACCGGCGCTTCGCACCGGGCTAATAAGATTCAACAATTCCGGTGTTACAACCAGGGCGCATGCACAAGGCTTCAAGCTAAGGAGTTGATAAAAGCGAAAACCTCCTTATTCCGAAAACTTCTTACATCACTCATGGCTCATCGTCCATCACATATCTTTCTCTCCGCCTGCAGATCATCCGGTGATCATCAGATTCCGGAGTGAAGCTACCGGAGGATCGGTTCGGGAACTCTATATAGTCTATAAATCAGGATCTATCCACTTGTAACGGCGGTGAACGCAGGGGTTTCGCAGAGGACGCGGTGAGTGGGTTACGGATTTATTTCACACAGCGAAAACAGCGCCTTCTCCGCGCTCCCGGCGGTTAACAAACCACTGAGTCCCATATATTGGCAATATCGGTTCTCAACCGAGAATCTTTTCTCTAAATCTGTAAGGAACTCAAGATTCCCCGTTCATACTAATAGCATGTGTTTAATCATAAGGGAGAGAAACAGTGATGCATGAAAATCAAATAGGGGATATTGTGATCCAATCCGCTTTATCCGTTCATAATCTGTTAGGCCCAGGGTTGCTTGAATCCACCTATCAGGCATGCCTGGATTACGAACTTAAACAGGCCGGTCTTGATGTGATTCGCGAGGCATCCCTGCCGGTGGTTTATAAGGATGTACACCTGCCGTGCGGATACAGAATTGATTTGTGGGTGAACCGAAAAGTAATCATTGAGATAAAAGCGGTGGATGCACTGAATGATATTCACCTTGCGCAGGTGCTCACGTACCTGAAGCTGACAGAGAACAAACTGGGGTATCTGCTAAATTTTAATGTCAAACTTCTCAAGCAAGGTATCCGGAGGGTGGTGAATGGGTTATAGGTATTTGCCAATTGGCTAAAATGTTGGCAACAATCAAAGTCTACCCGGTTTTACCGCAGCGTACGCTGAGTTGGCGCAGAGAGCGCTGCGTTCACTGCGCATTCTCCGCTTACGCCGCGGTTTATCCGGCACAATTCAGGTTTTCCAGTTTAAATGTCGTCCTGGGTAAAAATTCACACATATAACTACCTCATCTACCAACAAGACCGATCACCATTGCATCGAAGGCACACTCTTCTAATTTCATGTAACACCTCCCCTCCCCGCCTCTCCTTACATCGATGCAGAATCAAAATAGCAGTTCTGCATGCATTTATGTGTGTGTTTTTATTTAGCAATCAATCGAACGTGGGTAATTCGTTCTATTAAATTCAAATAACGGTTCGTCTAAGCGCGATCCGATACGGGAGGTCTCTCTATGCTTACCAATGTGGATGGTATTTCCAAAATTCTGATCTATATCCTATTGTTTCCCCTTTACTTTCAACAGGCGTTCCTGGAGTTTTCCTGGGCCGGTGGCGATACACTCGTTGTAATGACCCTCAAGCGGCTCTTCCTTCTCCTGCCTGCCCTGGCTATTATCCTGGGATGCTGGGTGACCATTCCTGCTTTTTTATCCGTCATTTTCAGGCAGAACCGCAAGGAGTATGTCACCTCTATCTTTATCACCTGGTGGGATTTGGGTAAATCGATCTTCTCCTTCTGGGGAGGGATTCTGCAGTTCTTTTTCAACCTGGTGATCGCGCTTCTTGAGCTGTTCAAGGTGTTGATCCTGAGTATCTGGTTTGTGATCCAGTCGATCCTGTTCATGCCTTTCAGGCTGTTTGGCGGAGCTTCAAAGAAGGTTGTGGAATCCAACATCCCGTGGATTGCGGTGGTTCTGACCCTCTTCTGGGTGCTGATCGAAGCCACCATCTTTACCTATGTAACCACACCGCTTGTGGTGGACACTCTATCCAACATCACCGGAGAGCAGCTCTCCATGGCGTTTGTGCGCATTCCGCTTTTTGCGTTTCTGTTTTTTATCGTATTGGGAAGCTACGCGGTGCTCTCCACGTTCGTGGACTCCTTCAAGGAGAAAAACATCTACCAGATTGCCGGGATTTTCGCCATTGAGGTGATCGTGCTTCTGGTTGAGGTGGTGTTCCTCTATCGCGAGTTCGTGGATGCACTGGTTCCGTGGTTTGCACTCTATGCGAACGATTTCAGCATTACGATGACCGGCATCCTGGCCGTCTCCGCATTCATGTGGTTCGGTATCCGGAGTCTGTCGTGGTTCCTCTTTGCCTCACACGGTACCCCGACCATCATGGCGGTGATTCAGGGCGAAGGCATTAAGCTGGCGGAAAAAGCCAAAACGCCCAAAAAAGGCAAAAAGACCGATGACGGCTTTGGTGCGGATCTCTCAAATGAGCTGATCGAATCGCTTAAAAAGGATGTGGACTGGGTGCAGGAGAAGGGCGATCTGCTTTTGTCATCGTTCATCCTGCCGCCGCTGCAGGTGATTGCAGCCGCCATCAATTTCTGCACGCTTCTTGTGACGGGCAGCCACCTGTTCAACACCCCGATCAAGAAACTGGACGACATCCGTGATTCGTCCGAAATGCTTAAGGCGGCAGCGGAAAAACGCGCAGATTTAAAGCCCGCGGCTCCTGCTGAGTCGTAGCGGATCACATCAAGACTGTCCGGGCGGGGATGCTTAATCATCCTGCCAGTCCGGACAGTCTGTTGATTCTTAAACGATGATACGATTTTGCCATTTTCCAGATTACGCAATCATGAATATGAAATTGATATCAAGTACTTGATTTAGGCAAGTCGATAGTCCCCTCCTTCGCAAGGAGGGGATTTAGGGGTGGTTGGGTTAGACTGAATAGCTTATTACAAAGCCCTTAGTATTTGCCAATCACGTTAACCACCCCCGGCCCCTCCTTGGAAAGGAGGGGAGTATCTTTGTTCAAAACACCATTTTCGGACTTACATCAAAAACCCTCCACAAACCACTTTCTGTCATGAATGTACATGTATCACGAACTTTCAAACCAGGACCGTCACTGCCGTCTATCTTTTTAGCCGGAGTGCTTTTCATTCTGTTTATGCCCGGATGCAGCACAAACAGTGAACCCAACCCGCGCATGTCCATGTTTGTGGGGATTGATATCAGCGGATCCTTCGTGAACAGCGACTATTTTGAGAACTCCATGTCATTCCTGGCCCACTACATCTACTCGCACCTGAACGGAGTGGGCGGATTTGAAGAGCCGAATGTTCTCTTTGTGGCTCCCATCGGGGGCGCGGACGTTGATCAGCCCAAGACCTTCTACCCAATCCAGACGTTTCAGAATAAGTCGGTAGAGGAGATTGAAGAGCTGCTCTATGAGCTCTTCCCAACGGATCAGCTGGACCCGATCACCGATTTCAACGCCTTCTTTGAACATATTGCCCGTACCGTGGAGAACCACAACCTGGTGCTTCGTCCAATTTCGGTGGTGATGCTGAGCGACGGGATTCCTGACTATCATGTAGAGGGAAACCGGCAGATGAGGGATTTCCGCGCGATTGACCTCAGTCCGCTTGAGCGGCTATCCCGTAATATTACCATACGGCTGCTCTACACCAATCCGGTGGACGGACGTTCGTGGCAGACCGAGGTGCCACGGCGGCGCGTCAAGATCTGGACGCAGGATTCCGACGTGATGGAAACCTGGAACGACCCTGATATCTACCTCGAGGATCGACCCCTGCAGCAGCAGGAGCGCTGGATTGAGTGGACGGCAGAGAATGTGAATTACAATGTCCGAGCCCGGAGGGTAGACTGAGGGTTTTTTGATTGTTGAGGGGCGATTGTTGTTTAGTAATTAAAGGTTGGGTTCAATTAACGTGAATTCAGCAGCCAATTGGTAGTCTGTTTCTTATCTTTACAAAGGTCACTCGAAAATCGAGGAATGTCCATTGGTCTCACCTGAATTCAAAAAATATCCCTTTTTGCAAGTACTAATTACGATTGCTTGGATTTAGCAAACGCCCTAGTCTTCTTCTAATTATTTAAATACCCCGCTTAAATCTCACCATTCATTCTGAGTCGCCAGCAGAGGATTTTCTAACCAAAAACTATGTTTAATTTTAGATTACCTTTCTCATTTCTTTGCTCAAAGCAATGGAGCAAGATTTCTATCTAATTCGAAAAAATTTAACTAAATCTTGAACTCTAGCATCTTTTATAATTAGAAATGCCTCAGAAACATTGTACACATATAACTATCCGATATACTTTATAAAGTTTATAATAGATATCATTCAGATTTACTAACTAAGACTATTTAATTTGGGTATTTTAGATTTTACATCGACTGAAATTATGTCTCAGGGCGGAGACGCCAGGATCACTTTAGAAGAAAGCAGTGGTCTTAACAAATACGGATGCAGTCCAATCCCTGATTACAGCATTTCCTACTCTTCATGCACAAGTAATACAATTTCATATTCTGCATACGCATTTGTGGAATCTTACCTTCATAAACTTCGTAATCTTTACAATGAATCCGGTGATCTCTTTTTTTTAAGCGATGAGTTTAAATTCATAAGAAAAAAGATTAGTGATTTTTATAAGCTTCCAAAAAGCGCAGATGTCATACTTGGTTCCTCGGGAACTGATCTCGAATTGCTCGTTCTTGCAGGGGCAATGTCTTCTCCAGAAAAAAGTGCCCACAACATTCTTATTGAAGCAAATGAAGTTGGTAGTGGGGCTTTTAACGCAGCACAAGGCCGCTATTTTTCTGAAATTTTACCATTAGGTTTAAAATGTAATATTGGCGATTCCATCGCTGGTTTTTCACAAAAAATTATTTCATTCAAAAACATTGAAGTTCGAAATCCTGATGGTTCTGTAGAAAACGACACGAAGATTGAAGAAAAACTCGACCACGAAATTAAAAGTGCTTTTTCTCAAGGAAAAAGGCCTATTCTGCATATTATCCACCGGTCAAAAACTGGGCTCATTGTACCATCATTTAAAGTTTTCAAAAGTCTGCAAGAAAAGTACAAGGATAAAATTGACACTGTTGTGGATGCATGCCAGGGGAGAATTTCTATACACATTATGAACCAGTATTTGTCTCATGGTGCAGCAATTCTGATCACCGGCTCTAAGTTTTACTCTTGCCCACCATTTGCCGGTGCACTTATAATGCCTGAAATCATGTCATCTAGAATTAAAAAATGGAATCATTTTCCTGTAGGTTTAAAAGATTTCTTTACAAGATATGAGTTTCCTGAAAGTTGGTCCTTTATAAATGAATATTTATCTACAGAAATAAATGTTGGACTGTTACTTCGATGGCAGGCTGCAATATTTGAAATGAATAAAATATTTGAGGTACCAAATCCTAGAATTGAGTTTGTAATTAATGCTTTCAATTTGATAGCTAAGGAAATGATTCATAATTCAAGGTTTTTCAACCTTGTTGAAATAGCTACACAAACAAATGCCTACAAGGTGCCTATTTCAACCAGAAGCCCTTATGAAATTAATTCCATCCTTACTTTTACTGTTTCTCTACCGGAACATAATATTTTTACACATGATGATGCCAAAATTGTCTATCAAGCTATGTACACAGACTTGTCTGATATAATCGCGTCTGAATCAAAAATAGCTCATACACCGATTCGAATTGGACAACCGGTTAAAGTGGCAAAGAATAAAAATAATCAATGGTTAGGTACTTTTCGACTCGCTTTAAGCTCCAATCTAATCAGTGAGATAGCGATGCTAGATGATGAGCTTGTTTACATGCGGATAAAGTCTGATATGGATTTCATCCAAAAGAAGCTGGAACTTATTCTTGATAATTTTAAAATAATCAAAAGTTTTTTTAGAAGTAATCTATTGGTAAATGAGCAAGCATAATGACAATCTGCACCAAATCTTAGTGGCTTCAGAAATATGGAAGGAAATACATAAATCTAGTAAGTTAGATCAGAGAGATGACGCTTTTCTATACTACTCAATACAGAACTTAAAGTACAGACTCAATTACCTGTCAAATACATTTAACGGTTTTGAATCTTTACACTCGGTAGCAATAAAGACTAACCCTCATCCGTATATTTTAAAAAAAATTAGCGATTGGGGCTATGGTCTTGAAGCTGCATCATTACAAGAAGTCCTGTTGGCTGCTAAAACTGGGATTGAACCTCAAAAAATCATTTATAATTCACCAGTAAAAACCAGAAACGAGATTGAGTATGCTTCGAAAAAGTTCTCCGGTTTAATATTAAATGCAAATTGTCTTGAAGAACTTCAAAGGATCCCAAAAAAAAATAATTTCAATCTTGGACTCCGAATTAATCCACTCGTAAGCGGAGAAACTTTTAATTTGTATGATGTAAGTGGGAAATACTCTAAATTTGGTGTGCCTATAAACAAAACCGACCTCATTTTTAAAGCAGTTAAGGAACATTCCATCTCTCAGTTACACATGCATGTCGGATCAAAAGAAACTGATCTTAGCAGACCACTTAATGCTATTAAACGGGTTGTAGATCTTGCCGGTCTTATAAATCAAAGTCTTGGTCAAAAAATTGACACAATTAATATTGGAGGCGGACTATCTGCAGGTGATAGCAATTCTGAATCCATGGGTTTCATTAAAAAGTATGTAAAATCAATTGAAGAAGACGTTCCAGAATTAAGTTCCAAATTTAAAATTATTACTGAATTTGGCCAATGGGTACATGAGCATCAAGGAGTAACTTTTTCCAGGGTGGAATACATTAGAAATTTTGAGGAAAAGGCTATTTGTTACATCCATATTGGTGCAGATATGTTTGTTCGTAATACCTATGCTCCTGATAAAGAATTAAAACTAATATGTTTGGACTCTTCAGGAAATCTTAAAGAAGGAAAAGAAAAAATTTATGATATAGCTGGACCATTATGTTTTAACGGAGATTATTTATCAAGGAATTATAAATTACCTTTATTAGAAGAAGGCGACTTCATTGTCATAAAGTCAACGGGTGCTAATACTTACGGCCTATGGTCAAGGCACTGCTCAAGAAATATTCCTGCACTTTTTGTAGATCAAATACACGATTCGAAAATCAAAAAGGTTTCTAAGAGTTGGAATCCTTTTCTCAAAGCTGATTAGTCAAAAAAATAAATAAACATCAATAAAGCTTCGCTTACTCATAATTTATTATTAAAGCTACTTGAATCAAGTTTAATTTCATATGAATAGTCAATATAATCTCATTATAAGCATTCAAGAAGTATCACGTAGAAGGCAACCGGCAGATGAGGGATTTCCGCGCTATTGACCTCAGTCCGCTTGAGCGGCTATCTCGTAATATCACCATACGGCTGCTTTACACCAATCCGGTGGACGGTCGTTCGTGGCAGACCGAGGTGCCACGCCGGCGCATCAAGATATGGACGCAGGATTCCGACGTGATGGAGACCTGGAATGATCCGGATATCTACCTTGAGGATCGTTCTCTGCAGCAGCAGGAGCGCTGGATCGAGTGGACGGCAGAGAATGTGAATTACAATGTGCGTGCAAGAAGGGTAGATTAGGTCGCGGATTGGTTATCCTGATTCATATTTTTTGATAGTTGGAGCTTTGTTAAAAGAATAGGTTCAAATGAAGATCAACCTGATGAACTTATGCCAAGACCATCATAGTGGGCTTTTTGTGATTTGCAATCCGCCATCTGCCAGAGACCCAATGGGTTTTACAGAAATGCTTTAAGAATAGCGTTTGACTCGCTTTCACCCCGGAATTAAATAATACCTGCCTTTAAACTGCTTGAACTTCATTCTGTTTTTATTCATTCATATACACTTAAATAAAAAAATACATGACTATGCTAAATAAACAGCCATGCTAATATTTAGCAAAATACTATGCACAACCTAATCTCGATGAATGATTTGAAATTTTTCAATTTTATCAGAGAGTGCTCTATTTTTTATCATAATTATTAAAATTTATTAATCTCGATAACATATACAAACAATATTTAAACAAGAGTTTGTGCCCGTTGTTACATTGGCTATTAGAAAATTTTAAGTTCAAATTGGCAGCATCAATCATTACTCTGTAGGTGAGCATCAAGAGTTTTTTGGTATACATAGGGGTAAACTAGTACAATCTCATCTCATCACTGAAAAACTCGGGTACAATTAAAATATAACAAAGGGGTAACTTATGAGAAGCAAGCTATATCTCAGTTTTCTGATCTTAGTGATTGGAGCACTGTATCTAACCGCATGTGATAATACAACAAGTGGAAGCTTTGAGGACTCACTCGACGTTTTCACAGGTTTGGAAATTATACCGGAAGCATCAAATTCTACCATGTTTGTTAGTAAAGGAGATCAGGTAGGAGGCGATAGTTATTTCCAAATAGAAATCGAAGGCATTGGCGAGAACACTTTCCTGCAAAATGGCACCCATGGTGGATGGTGTCTGGAATGGAAGAAAACAATTCGTTCAAACAATGATGAGCATAAAGATCTGAATTGGTACACTTCTCAAGGCAGTGAGAAGTGGAAGCCGCTTAATTATTTATTCCTGATTCGCGATGAGTTGGAAGTTTCTTTCCCGGACCTATCCATTTACGATCTTCAGGCAGCTGTATGGGTATTGGCCGGCGACATGGGAATTGCACCAGAATTCAACGTCGATAGAGTCACAGCTAGTGAACTATCTGCTGACATGCTGCAAGATGGTGTTCCCAGATATGACAAAGAAACTGTAAAGGCAGTTGTTGAGAAAGTGATGAGTGAGTTTTCTGATCCGGAGCATGAATATCTTCTCGAAGGCGTAACCGGAACCATTGCAGAAACAAGTTCTGATGAGCAGGATGTATTTGTTCCCGGCGAACCATCTGATCCGTGTGAGGAAGGAACCATTGATCCGAACAAAGTGGATGTGATGCTGCTGTTCGATGATACCGGAAGTTTTGCTGGTTTTGTAGATGACGTTGCAGCTCTTTTCCCGAGTATTATTTCAACCCTTGAATCTACTTTCCCAGATAAAGATTTTGCTTTTGGGGTTTCAAGATTTGAAGATTATGGTGGTCCAGGTACCGGATTTTCAGGAGAAGTAACAACAGGTAGACCGTTTATTCTTAATCAGCCACTGGTTACAGAGAGTGTTGCCGGCAGTGCAGCAGCTCGTGATGCATTGATTTCAGATGCTTTAAGTAATACGGCACCTGGTTTTGGTGGTGACGGACCGGAAACAGCACTTCACGCTCTTTATGAATTAGCAATTGGAGAGGGATTTGATGGAAATGGCGACGGACTTACTACCGGAAGTGGTGACGCAGGATCATTAGCTGCTCAAACCAGCCCTGGAACAAGTGGTGACGTCCCTGCTTTTGCCTCCAACGTCTTGCCAACATCTGGTACACTGGGAGGTGCAGGATGGCGAACCGATGCACAAAAAATCGTCATACTTGCGACAGATGTATGTACAGTTGCACCTGTTCCTGCATCACTTGGATTGTCACTTACTTCAACAATTGAAGGGCAACCTGGAACCTCAGAGCCACTCTCAAGGCTTGTGTGCAGTAGTGTATATTCATCATCTGGTTCTAGTAGATATGGCGATATTTCAGATGCAAAATCTTCTGCAGCTAATACTGTTCCGAATGCAACGGTACCGTCAGAATCTCCAAGTGTCATTGAAACTGTTGATGCTCTGACATCCTTTGGTATTCAGGTTATAGGATTATCTACAGATGGAGCTGCAACTGATGCTACTGGTCCATCATTTGGGGGTTCAAATGTATATTTATCAGCATTGGCTAACCTCACAGGTGCCAACGACCCAAGTACAGGTGATCCGCTTGTGTTTTCTATTACTACTAGCGCATCTTCTATTGCAGCGGGGATAGTTGAGGCGGTTGGAACGAGTGCATGTGATGCAACTGCTGCAAGTGCTGCGAAAATATCCAGCTTTACAAATTCACTGCGCTTGTCATCGGCTGAAACCGATACAACCGAAGATTCTAATTATGTGATCTTCGACTAGAATTAACATAAATATTAATTTTAGAGTTAAGGCAGGTCATTATGGCCTGCCTTTTTTTTGTCCACAAAAAATGTGGTGCGAGTCATAACTATGCTTTTTTCAGAAGATTCGAAATCATATCTATACTCATCCTCAGTAAAAAAACCTGGATTGAAACGCATCCCGGCAGCATGCCTGATCGGTAACCCCACATTGACATAAATACCTTTATAATTCGGAGAAACGTTTGGTGGCTCGGGATGAAACTATCGAGCTTGAATGTATTAATCACCTCAATGGTCGGGTAAGTGTTACAAGCAGCATATCAGTTTAGGTTATCTATGCCGTTCGTCCATATCCGTTTTTGGAATTTAGTCTTATTTTGCGTCTTCAACCCTTCTTTTTACCGCTCTGGAAACTGCGGGGAATGGTGATCTTTTTATTGCTGATTGTTGATTACGCTTGTTTAGCTAAACCCGGTGTATACTTGATAATCTGGGCCAGTTTTTACCGCAGAGAGCGCAAAGAGCGCAGCGGGGATTGCTGATTGGGTTTTCTTTTGGGTGAAACCGGTTGGTAATCGGTGATTTGGATCTGTTTTTACCGCAGGGTACGCAGAGGAGGCGCAAAGAACGCAGCGTACTCAGCGCCTTCACAGCAATCCCTGAGGTTAATCAGGAACCATCCCCTGCATTGGTCTGATCCATAATTCGGGATTTCAATTCTCTAATGAGGAGCGTCCCGGCGGGACGCCTGATCGGTAAAAAAAAAGACAGCCTCTTTATGAAGAAACTGTCCTTTGGATGTGGTGGGCAATGAGGGATTCGAACCCCCGACCCCCTCGGTGTAAACGAGGTGCTCTAAACCAACTGAGCTAATTGCCCTGATCTTTATCCTGAAACAGGCACGCTCACCAAAGTACTAACCCTGGAACCGACCTATCCTCCAAAGCCTTAGCGATGGAGTGGGCTTGCCCTCCGTAGCCTTGGCGCAGGAGGGCTGAGCTAATTGCCCTGATTGAATCAAGACTCTAAAGATAAGAAGGATCTCAATTCTAAAAAACATTTTCTTTCGGGAATTTTGAATCTGTTTCATGATTGATATTCAAATTCCATCTATGCAGAATTTATGTTTTAAGCAATCTGCGTAACTCAGCGATTCATCTGCGAGAAACAAACATCGATGCCATAAAAATTTGCTCGCAGATTTCGCTGAGTTACGCAGAGATGCTTTGCAGTCACTCCTTTATCACTAATTAAACGTGATGGAAGGCGAATCGTTTAGTGTAACTGTGTTTGCCGTAACAGTCACAGTAATGGTCTCGGCCACTGTATTCGTTACGCTAACGGTGTAGGTTCCGGGTGTACCGGTTTCGGTTACGATACCGTCGGTAGTGGCGCTGCCATCGGGACTAATCGTGAAATCGCCTGAAGTTAGCCCCGTGATCGCATTGCCGTTGGCGTCCTGGAGCACGATAGTTAATGTGGAGCTGCCTCCAACTGTAAGTGTTGTCGGATCAGCTGTAACTGAAGAGACAGATGCACTCACCGCTCCCGGATTTACGTCAAACGCATTGGAGGTGCCCGTCACTCCGGTGCCCTGACCGGTGGCCGTGATCGTCTGACCGGTGCCCGACAGCGTCACGTCCACATCCAGGGTAACCGTACCACTTGTAAATGCTGCCGTTGTAGGGCTGATCGTCCCGGCCGTGGTGGTCAGGTCCGCGGTCTCCGCAAAGGAAGCGTCCAGGTTTCCAAAATCATCCAGCGCATTCAGCGTGATGGAAAACGGCGTGCCGGCGGTTTGCGGCGAAGCAATTGTCGCTATTTCAATTGCCGAGGCCGAAGCCGCCTGCACCGTAAACGGGCCGGAGATGACATCCGCCACGCCCACTGCATCCGCGTTAAAGGTGATTGTATATCCTGTGGCTGCTGCCTCTATCACCAGGTTTGTGAATTCCGCAATTCCGTCTGTACCGCTCGCTTCCAGTACCGTACTGGTTCCCGTAAAATCATTGCTGCTTAATGTCGCCGTTACATTCACTCCGTTTACCGCGTTCCCAAAAGAATCTTCAATAAGTACGGCCGGTGCCGGATTTATCGCAGTTCCCGCAGTAGTCAATGAAGGCTGCACGTTAACTGTCATAGAGGATGCCGCAGCTGCTGTTACGCTTACAGCTGCCGTTTCATTCGCCGTTACCCCATCCACGTCCACGGTCAGGGTATGAGTATCAGCCGTGGTCAGTGTAACGGGCACGCTGCCTGCACCAGCAGTGAATGTTACCACCGTATTGTGCACTTCGCCGTCAATGTCGCTGGTCACCGTAACGTTGATGCTTCCATCCAGAAGTACGCCATCTATGCCGCTCGCATCGCTGATTCCAAGATTAAATCCGGATCCGGCTGTCTGTCCACCGGGATCAGCAACCGTAAAGCCCGAGGCATCCGTGAAACTTCCTGTAGCCGTCGTGCTATTGCTGTTCACCTGTTCGGTGAAGGTAAATATTACACCCGACTGCACCGTCGAGGAAACCGCCGTAAAGGTTACCTGGCCATTTGCATCGGTATTTAATGTTGATCCGGATGGATAGGTAATCGCAGTTCCATCATCGCTTGCAATCACAGAAGCACCCGAAACTGGGTTCGCATTGGCATCCGCAACCGTCACCAGGTATTCAAGCTCACTGATTCCATCGGCTGCCGCGCTGCCCTGAACGGTCGACGCCGATACTGAGGCCGGAGCGCCCGCTACAAATTCCACATCCGCCGTACCCACCACTGCACCTGTCGCGTCAGTGCCAAGGTACCCGGTCACCGTAATCGTGTTGGCATCCACGGAGGTCAGCGTTGCTGTGGCGACACCATTTACATCCGTTGTCCAGGGACCCGTGCTCAGCGTACCGCCTGTTCCTGAGGTTAGTTCAAAAAAGACATCCTCACCCTCCAGCAGATTGTCTGACCCGTCACGCGCGGTGATGGTCAGTGTCGAAAGATCCGTCCCGTTAGCCGTCAATCCCGTTGCAGGATCCGCTCCAATCGTTGACTGAGTAGCATCCGCCGCTCCGGCCAGTACCGTCAGTCCAACTGTCGCATTATCGCTGGCTTCAACATTGCCGTCTGCATCGCTGATCGAACCGGTAATTACCACAGCTCCCGACTCATTAGCTGATCCGGTCACCACTGCTGTTGCCTGGCCCGAGGCATTGGTCAACGCAGATGCATCCACGGTCGCGCGCGTGATTTGATCACTTGAAAAACTTACCGCCACTCCCTCCACCGGATTCGCATTAGCATCCAGCACCGTAGCCGTTACACTCGTCGACCCATCCAGGGCAATTTCAGAATCGGCAATCGTCAGCGAACTGATTTGTGTGGCCGCGCCCGCTATAAACTCCACATCCGCCGTACCCAACACTGCGCCTGTATTATCGGATCCAAGATAACCGGTCACCGTAATCGTGTTGGCATCCACGGAGGTCAGCGTGGCTGTGGCGACACCATTTAGATCCGTTGTCCAGGGTCCTGCGCTCAGCGAACCACCGGTTCCTGAGGTTAGTTCAAAAAAGACATCCTCACCCTCCAGCAGATTGTCTGACCCGTCACGCGCGGTGATGGTCAGTGTCGAAAGATCCGTCCCGTTGGCCGTCAATCCCGTCGCAGGATCCGCTCCAATCGTTGACTGAGTAGCATCCGCCACGCCGGCCTGGAATTCAATAATGGGTGTATTTTCCAATACAACACCATCGGCGGTTATCGTCACCGTAACTGACTCGACCGTACTATTGGTTACATCAACCGTATAGGTGCCGCTTGTTCCGATTTCAGACACAGTTCCCGGCGATGCTGAGGTAAGCCCCAAATCAACGGTAAAATCGGTATTGATTAATCCGGAAATGGGGTTGCCATTGGCATCCTGTACCGCGATCGTAACGGTTGAAGCATCCGACCCGTCAGCCGTATGCGGCGAGGTCGCCGTAACCGATGAACCCGATGCGCTCACCGCACCCGGGTTCACATCAAAGTTGTTCGAGGTGCCGGTGATCGCCCCGTCGGTCGCGGTAATCGTCTGGCCGGTTCCTGCACCGCTCACATCCACGCTCAGGCTTGCCACTCCCGCTGTAAACGTTGCCAACGCCGGCGTGATGGTTCCCGCCGTAGTGGTCAGCGTGGCCGTTCCGTTGTATGCATCAGCCGTATTGCTGCCGGCGTCCAGCGCTGTAATCGTAATTCCAAAATCCGCACCGGCCGTTTGCGGGGATGTTATCGTATCAAAAGAGAAGGATGCTGCGGTTCCCGCACTCACCGTACTCGTATACGGACTGCCCGAGATACCGGTCGTGTTCAGTGTAATGGTAATCTCATCATCACCGGCAGCTGACGGTGTGTAGCCGGCTGAGTAGCTTCCTCCGCCGTCATCGCTGAATGCACTCACCGTTGCGCCCGCATTGGGTCCGCCGCTCACCGAAGCTGCCAGATTTGCCGCCTCACCGGTCACTGCGTTTCCAAAGGCATCCGCAACGTTCACCGTGATGGTAGTTGGCGCTCCCGCCGTGCCGGCCGGTACCGTCGCGGTGGTTGAGGCCGGATCAGCTGCTGCCGGGTTTACATCAAACGTGTTCGACGTTTCGGTTATGGCGCCGTCGGTGACGGTCAGGGCTTGTCCGCTGCCTGACTGTGTGATCGTTACACTCTCTGTAGCTTCACCGTTTACAAATGAAAGTGATGTAGGTGCGATGTCACCGACTGTATTTCCAAGAACAGCGGTTGCATTGTAGCCGCTCACGGTATTGTTGCCGCTATCCACAGCACGTACATTAATGCCGAAGTTTGCTCCTGCCGTTTGAGGAGTTGGAATTGTTCCTATCTCAAAACCCGATAACGTACCCGCTGTCGCATCAGCCGTAAACGTGACGGTTTCGGTGCTCCAGGATGCATCCACGCTGTAGGTTCCGGTTTTATCGCCCAGTGTCATAGTGGTGGATGCCTGACCGTTCGGATCTGTAAGAACAGCCGTTGCACTCAGTGACTGACCGACGGCATCAACGGGAGTACCCGAAATACTGAAACCAACCGACTCACCTTCCACCGGATTGCCGAAGGCATCGTTTACCTGTACGATGAACGGTTGGGCAAGCGTCTGACTGATTTCCGCACTTTGGCCGGTCCCCGATACCGCGGTCAATGCAGAAGCTGTACCCGCACTCACAACAGTTGAATAGGGACTTCCGCTGATAGCCACTGCATTAAGCGTAATGGCAATATCGTCCGTGCCTGACGCAGTCGGTGTATAGCTGCTGCTGTACACGCCGCTGCCTTCAGCCACTACAGGGGCAAACACCGCGCCTGTATTCGGGCCGGTGCCAATACTGAGTGCAAGATCACCCTCTGCCCCGTTCACCGGATTGCCAAACGCATCCTGAACGGTGATGGAAATGGCTGTCAGCTCACCTGCTGTTCCATTAGCGGGAACGGAGGCTGTTGTTTGAGCTGGATCGGATGCAGCTGCGGTCACGTCAAATGTGGAAGAAACCGCATTGACTGCAACGCCCACTGCACTAAACTCGAGATTGTAGGAGCCTGTTTGTGTAAAAACGAGGTCAGAAAAACTTGCGATTCCGTCCGGCCCTGTCGAAACGGTAAATGTTCCGCTGCTGAACGATGCGCCGCCCTGTTCGCTCACAGTTACCTCAATTCCTTCTACGGGATTGTTCAGATCGTCATCCACGCGTACGGCCGGCGGACCGGAGATCGTTTGCCCCGCCACAGTGGTGCCGGGCTGTTGCGTGATCACGACAGCATCTGCGTCGCTGGTTGAAACCGTACTTGTAAACGGACTTCCCTGAATCTGGACGCCACCCGCCGTGATCGTGATCTGATCATCACCGGTTACGGTAGGCGTATAGCTTGTAGTATAAACACCGTTTCCTGTCTCAGCAACAGCAGTGAATGACGCTCCTGCATTTGGGCCTGAAGTAACTGATGCGGCAAGATCAGCGGAAGCTCCTTCAACACGGTTTCCGAATGCATCCTCAACGGTAATGGTGATATTGGTAGCATCACCAGCCGATCCGTTCGGAACGGAAGCAGTTGTGGATGCAGGATCCGGGTCTGCAGGAGAAACGGTAAAGGCATTCGATGTAGCGGCTTCGGTGGCAGCAGAGAAAACCAGGTTGTACTGTCCCTCGGGACCCAGCACCAGGTTGCTGAACTGCACTTCACCATTCAGATCGGTCAGCAGCGTCAAATCTCCCGACACAAATGCCTGTCCGCCCTGCTCAGTAACCGATACACTTACGTTGGGAACACGATTGTTGAACTGGTCCGTCAGGCGAACAGTGGGCGGTCCGGGGATGGCCTGACCCGCTATCGCACTACCCGGTTGAGTCGTAATCACGATCAGATCCACCGCGCCGGCCTCAAATGTAATATCAGGCTGATCTTGCAGCAGTACGCCACTTGCCGTGACCGTTACAGTAACTGTCTCCGCTGTGGTGTTGTTTACCGTGAATATGTAGGTTCCGTCGGTGGCGGTTTCGGTAACCGAACCTTCTGATCCGGAGCCAGTTACACCAAGTGAAAAATCTGTGTTTGTCAGCCCGCCAATCGGATTGTTGCTACCATCGCGCAGTTCAACGGTTACCGTGGAGCTGTTTCCTGCCTGAAGCGTCAGCGGATTGGCGGTCACTGATGAATTAACCGCACTGATATCGCTGGTTGTGACGTTGCTCGTATAGGGACTGCCGGATATGGCTATGCTGTTCAGCGTTATGGCAACATTATCGGAACCTGCTACCGTTGGTGTATAGCTTGCCGTATATTCGCCCGCCGTTCCGGTTTCACTGACGGTTGGTGTGGCACTGTTATCGCCTGTTACCTCTACTGAAAGATTTCCGGCTTCACCGCTTACCGGATTATTAAATGCATCCAGAACCGTGATGGTAATCGTAGTCGGGTTGCCCGCAGTTCCGTCAGGGACGACAGCCGTGGTGTTGGCCGGATCGGCTGCCGCGGTGCTGACATCGGTTGAATAGGGGCTTCCGCTGATGACGCTACTGCCCAAAGTGATGCTCACCTCATCCGTACCCGATGCGGTTGGTGTATAGCTTGCCGAATAGGTCCCTGCCCCGTCATCGCTAAAGGCACTGACCGTTGCTCCCGCGTTGGGTCCGCCGCTGATCGTTGCAGCAAGATTCGCTGCCTCACCCGTTACCGGATTACCAAAGGCATCTTCAACGTTTACCGTGATTGCTGTTGACTGACCCGCCGTACCGGCCGGTACCGTTGCCGTCGTTGAGGCCGCATCGGCCGGTGCTGCGTTTACATTAAATGCGTTTGAGGTTCGATTGGTTACGCCCGCAGAAGCAAAAACCAGGTTGTAGCTTCCCGCTGTACTGATTGCGATGTTATCAAAGATGGCAAATCCGTCAGCATTTGTATTTACGGATGATACACTGCCGGCCACAAATGGTGTGCCTCCCTGCACGGTTACAGTGACGCCGGCACCGGGCACCGGATTGCCCAATGCATCGGTAATCCTAACCGCGGGCGGACCCGCAATCGCTTCACCGGCTGTGGAAGCTCCGGGTTCGGTCGTGATCAGCATCAGATCCGGATCAGCAGCGGTGAAGGTGATATCAGGCTGATCCAGCAGTAACACGCCATCCGCAGTTACGGTAACAGTCACTGTCTCGGCCGTATTGTTATTAACAGTGAATGTGTAGGTTCCCGCTGTGCCGGTTTCGGATACGGTGCCTGCTGTGGCATCACCGCTTGCTGCAATCGTGAAGTCCGTTACACCCCCAATTGGATTGTTGCTGCCATCTCGGAGCTCGATAGTTACCGTGGAGGGGGTTCCGGCCTGAAGTGTCACCGGATTGGCCGTCACGGTTGACTGATCCGCGCTCACTCCGCCCGTCTGCACATCAAACGCATTGGATACTCCGGAAATGGCACCGTCAGTGGCGGTAATGGTTTGATCCGTACCGGCTTCACTCACAGAGAGATCCAGCGTAATTTGTCCGTCCGAAAAGGCCGGTGTGGTATTGGGCGCCACCGTTCCCGCCGTGGTTGTAAGCGTTGCAGTTCCGGTGTATCCGCTGGCCGTATTAGTAAATGCATCCTGAGCTGTGATGGTCACGCTGAATGGTGAGCCGGCCGTCTGTGGCGTGGCAATGGTGCTGAACTCAAAACTGTTGGCCGCACCTGCCTCTGCAGTTGCAGTAAATGTTTGAATTCCTGCACCGCCTGCATCCGCATCAACCGTATAGACGCCGGACAGATCACCCAGTGTAAGCAGTGTCGATACGGAACCCGAAGCGTCCGTTACCGCATCGGTAACAGAAAGGGCCTGACCCGATGCACCGGCCGGTACGGTATTGAATGAAAAAGCGACATTTTGTCCCCCTACCGGATTGCCAAACGCATCGGTCACTTCAACTGAGAGGGGTACCGCCAGCTGGGTCGCCACGGTACCGCTTTGGTTATTTCCTGATAAGATAGTTGACGCGGATGCCGTTGCTGCCACCACATCAAAGAGATCACTTACCGCATTATCGGTAACTCCCACCGCATTAAATGTAAGCGAGTACGATCCTGCCGGGTTGACCACCAGGTCACTGAACTGTGCCACACCGCTGCTGTTTGTAAACTGTTGAACCGTACCCGATGCAAATGCCTGTCCGCTAGTCTCGGTCACGTTCACCTCTACGTTCTGAACCGGATTCCCCAGATCATCGGTAACCGTCACAGACGGGGGCCCTGAGATTGCTGCTCCTGCCGTGGTCTGCAGGGGTTGTTGCGTTATCGCCACATTTTCAGCATTGCTTGTAATCACGGTGCTTGTGTACGGACTTCCGCTGATCGCCGAACCGCCAAGCGTGATAGAGAGCTGATCGTCACCGGTGCTTACCGGAGTATAACTGGTCGTATAAATTCCGTTGCCGCTTTCGGTAATCGGTGCCACTGTTGCACCCGCATTGGCACCGCTCACGGATACGCTCAGGCTTCCTGCGATCCCTGTAACACGGTTGCCGAAAGTATCTTCAGCGGTGATGGTGATCGTTGTCGGATCACCGGCTGATCCGCCCGGAACCGATGCGGTGGTTTGAGCAGGGGACGCTGCGGCTGGAATCACATTGAACGCTGCGGAGGTCCCAATCTGGCCTGATGCCGTAAAGACCAGGTTATAGCTTCCTGCCTCATTAATCACCAGATCCGTGAATGACGCTTCGCCTGAAGCATTGGATGCCCGCGTAAGCGTGCCTGCTGCAAAAGTCTGGCCGCTTTGCTCGGAAACGGTAATGTCGACACCCGGTACCCTGTTGCCAAATTCATCAATCAGGCGAACCAGCGGAGGACCTGCAATGGATTGACCCGCTACGGACTCCCCTGGCTGGGTCTGGATGCCGGTGATTGAAACGTCTCCGGCTTCAAATGTAATTTGCGGTGTATCATTCAGGGTTACGCCGGATGCGGTAACCGTGACCGTAACAGCCTGGGCTGTTTGATTCTGTACGGTAAATTGATATGTACCGGTTGTGGTTTCACTGACGCTGCCTGCCGTCGCCGCACCGGTTACGTTAATGGAAAAATCTGTGTTTGTGAGCCCACCAATAAGATTGTTGCTGCCGTCCCGCACCAGTACGGTTACCGTTGAACTGCTGCCAACCTGCAGCGTTGACGGATTGGGAGTTACCGTTGAATTTGATGCGCTGATATCGCTGGTTGTCACCTGGCTGGTGAACGGACTGCCGCTGACCGGACTGCCGCTCAGAGTGATGGCGATGTTATCCGTTCCGGCTACCGTTGGTGTGTAGCTGGTGGTGTAAACGCCCGGTGTTCCGCTTTCTGTCACTGCCGGCGACGCACTGTTGGAGCCGCTCACCGATACGGACAGGTTACCTGCCTGGCCTATGACCGGGTTGTTAAACTGATCCAGTACCGTAATGGAGATATTTGTCGGGTTGCCCGCGGTTCCATCCGGCACCGTTGCAGTGGTGTTGGAGGCAACAGGTGTATCTGCATTTATTGTGAATGAAGAGGAGGTTTCATCCGCCACACCCGCTGCATCCGCGTTAAACAGAAGCGTGTAGGTGCCTGCGGATTGAATAATCAGATCATCGAAAAGAACTGTTCCGCCTGCATCAGTCACTCCGCTCAGGGTACCTGAACTGAATGATCCGCCCTGCAGTGATACCGTTACCCCGATGCCCTGAACCGGATTTCCGCCTGCATCGTCCACCCGTACTTCCGGAGCCGGTGTAATGATATTTCCTGCTGTTGTGTTAACGGGCTGCTGCGTAATAACCAGGTCCGTCGCGGAACCAATTTCGGCTGCAGCACTGAACGTGACCGATCCGATGGCACCGCCGTCCGCGTCAACGGTGTATGTGCCGGCTTTGTCACCCAGTGTGAACAGTACGGACGCTTCACCGGTTGATCCGGTTAAAACACTGCTACTGCTCAGAGACTGTCCCGCAGCACCGGCCGGGGTCTGGTCAATTGCATAATTGACGGCATATCCTGATACCGGGTTGTTGAATGCATCCGATACCCTCACAGTAAGCGGGTTGGCCAGCTGGGTGGATATTTCGCCCGTCTGGTTATTTCCGGAGACAAGCTCTATCACGGAAGCGGCCGCCGCTGTAAAGGTAACGGAAGGTGAATCAGTCAGCGGTACTCCGGACACTGTGACGGCAACACTAACGGTTTCTGCCGTTTCATTTGTAATGGTTGTTTCATACGTACCGGCTGTTGCTGTTTCGGTAACGGTTCCCGCTAAGGCTGAACCGGTAAGGCCAATCGTAAAGGCACTGTTCTGAAGACCGCTCACAGGATTTCCGATCGCATCCTGAAGTACAATCGTAAGCACCGAACTGCCACCGGCCTGCAGTGATATCGGGTTGGCCGTTACGGACGAGTTACCGGCATCGATGCCGCCGGTTTCGACGTCAAAAGTGTTGGATGTGCCGGTAATGGTGCCATCCTGAGCTGAGATGGTCTGCGCACTTCCTGCCTGCGTCACCTCTGCATTCAGTACGGCCTGTCCTCCTGTAAACCCTGCCGAGGCCGGTGTTATGGTTCCCGCCGTTGTGCTTAGTGCTGCGGTACCATTGTATCCTGAAGCTGCGTTATTCTGCGCATCAAACGCCTGAATGGTAATTCCGAACGGCTGGCCTGCAGTCTGCGGTGATGAAATTGTTCCGAATTCGAACCGGTCTGCAGCACCTGCTGCCGCTGTAGCATTGAACTGTACGCTTGTCAGGCCTGTGGCAGATGCAATAACCGAGTAACTGCCTGCAACGCTTCCCAACGTTAATAGAGTGGAAGCCTCGCCTGCTGCATTCGTCTGAACCGTTGTTGCAGAAAGTGACGTGCCGGCAGCGCCTGACGGTTCCGAATTGACTGCAAAATCGACCGAAACCGACTCAACCGGATTTCCGAATCCATCCGAAACGCGTACGGTAAACGGATCTGTAAGCGTCTCGGTAACGGTACCCGTCTGATTGTTGCCGGATACCAGGTTCATGGCCGCGGGAGCAGAAGGAACAACATCAAAAGGCTGCGAGACAGCGTTATCCGTTGCACCGATTGCGTTGAATTCAAGCGTATAGCTGCCCGCATCATCAATCACCAGATCATCAAATATCGCAACTCCGCTTGAATTTGTACTCTGTGAAACGGTTCCCGAGCTGAATTCACCGGTCTGTACCGAAACCGTAACCTCTACACCCTGAACCGGATTGTCGAAACTGTCCGTAACAAGCACCGAAGGCGGCCCTCCAATTGGCGCACCTGCTGTTGTCTGCAGCGGCTGCTGGGTTATGGCCACATTTTCTGCATCACTGGTGATGACCGTACTTGTGTACGGGCTTCCGCTGATTGCCGCACCCCCAAGCGTGATAGCTATCTGATCATCTCCCGTGGATGCCGGGGTGTAACCGGTTGTATAAATCCCGTTTCCGCTTTCGATAATTGCCGTAACGGCGGCACCCGCATTTGCGCCGCTTACGCTAACAGCCAGGTCTGCCGCAACGCCTTCCACACGATTTCCGAATGCATCCTCAACCGTTATCGTGATCGAGGTAATGTCACCGGCCGCACCGTTTGGTACATTGGCTATTGTTGAGGCGGGATCCGCAGGAGCAGCAATCACATCAAATGCATTGGATGTTGCCACCAGGCCTGCAGCAGAGGTGAATACCAGATTGTAAGTACCCGTTTCAGTAATCACTGCATCACTGAACGCTGCAGTACCCGCCGTGTTCGTCTGAATTACAAGCGTACCGCTGATGGATGAATGGCCGCTCTGTTCAGACAGCGTAACCTCAATGCCCGGAACAGGGTTGTTGAAGGTATCACGAAGAAGAATAGAGGGTGTTCCTTCAACAGGCTGACCGGCCACGGACTGCTGAGGCTGGGAGGTAATGGTAATCTGGGTCGGTGCTCCCGCGTTAAATGTAATAACCGGTGTATCATCCAGACTGACACCATTCGCCGATACCGATACGCTAACCTGCTCAGCAGTAGTGTTGTTTACGTTGAATTCATATACGCCCGGCGTGGTTTCAGACAATGATCCTGCCGAGGCATCGCCGGATACGGAAACCGTGAAATCACCGGCCGACAATCCGCCAATCAGGTTGCCGCTGCCGTCACGAAGCTCTACGGTAACGGTTGAGCTGCTTCCCACCGTTACACTTGCAGGGTTTGCGCTAACCGCTGAGTTCGACGGACTGATATCGCTTGTCGTCACATCACTGGTAAACGGGCTGCCCGGCAAAGCGGCACCTGATAGTGTAATGTCTATATTGTCGGTACCTGATGCGGTTGGTGTATAGCTTGTGGTATATTCACCCGTGTTTGCTGTTTCAGATGCGGCCGGAGAAGCGCTGTTGGCCCCGGTTATATCAATTCCGATATTGGCCGCCTCGCCGCCTGCCGGATTGCCGAATGCATCAAACAGTTCCACTGTAATTACGGTTTCAGAACCGGCCACGCCGGATGCCGGTACAGTTGCCGATGAGCTTGCTGCATCCGCAGCAGCTGCCGTTATGTCGAACGAACCCGATGTTACATCAGGCGCACTGCCGCTGTCTTCGGAGAAGATCAAGCTGTATGTTCCGGCCGTCTCAATAACCAAATCATTGAACTGTACGATACCTGAAACATCAGATGCAGCTGATAGCGTCCCGGAATCAAATGAATATCCGCCCTGCTCTGCAACGGTTATAGTCACTCCCTCCAGCAGGTTGCCTCCGGCATCCCGCACTTCAACCTGCGGCGCCGGGGCAAGCGTTTCACCTGCTGTTGCAGCACCCGGCTCCTGGAGCAGAGTCAGACTTGATGGCACTCCCAGTTCAGCCTGGGCCGTAAAGACCACGTCGCTTGTTAAACCGGCAGACGCGGTCACCTCATACGATCCCGGTGTGCTGCCCAGGGTCAGGATTGTGGAAGCCAGTCCGTCAGGGCCCGTAACCACCGACTCTGCAGACAGGCTCTGTCCCAGGGCTCCCGGTGGACTCTGTGAAATGGCAAACGAAACCGTACGGCCGGAAACCGGGTTACCAAACTCATCCGATACTGCTGCCACAAATGGCGCAGCAAGTTCCTGTGTTACGGTACCTGTCTGATTGTTCCCGCTCGCTATTGTAATTTCATTCGCATTACCCGCCAGGAACGTAATTTGCGGATTTTGAGAAAGAGTCACCGCATCTGCTCTTACAGAAAGGGTGATGGTTTCAGCAACCGTGCTCGTGACGGTAAAGGTATACTCACCCGCATTGGCAGTTTCAGAAATAGCACCCGCAGACGCATTGCCCAGGCCTGATACCTGAATATTATTCTCGATTCCGCTTACCGGATTGTTCTGGCTGTCGCGCAGCGAAACGGTAACCGTTGAGCTGCCTCCCACCACAAGTTCAGTCGGGTCTGCTGATACACTGGAATTTACAGAACTGACGGAGCTGGTGATAACTGTGCTGGTAAAGGGGCTTCCGGCAATTTCAGTGCCGTTCAGGGTGATGGATATATCATCCGTTCCGGCTGATACCGGAGTATAAGAGGATGTGTAGAGACCGTTACCCTGATCCGTAACCGATGTGAAGGACGCCCCTGTATTTCCGGAAATCACCTCAAGAGCGATAAGCGATGCCGCACCTTCTACAGGGTTGCCGAAAGCATCGGATACCGTAATGTCGATAGCGGTTGATTCGCCTGCTGCGCCGTCTGGTACCGTTGCACTGCTGTTGGCCGGATTGCCGGCTGCAGCCGTCACAGTAAAAGCGGAGGATGTCAATTGCGGGAGGGCCGTATCATCCGCAGTAAACGTAATCTGATATCCTTCGGATGCAGTTTCAATGGTAAGATTTTCAAAAGCCGCAATCCCGTTCTGATCTGTAACGGACTGCAGCGTACTGCCCGGCGTAAAATCATTCTGGTTCAGGGTAGCCGTAATGTTCTCACCCTGTACAGGATCACCGAATCCATCAATGAGTGTTACAGCAGGAGCCGGAGCTACTGCGGTTCCCGCAACGGTTTCACCCGGTTGTGTGGTTATGGTAAACTGCGGCGATCCTTCCTCTTCAAATTCTGCCGTTACAGCCTTATTGCTGTCCATGATCAGCGTGGCGGGATTATCCGTCGTGTTCAGGTCGCCCGACCATCGGCCGAATCTCCATCCTGTATCCGGTGTAGCCGTCAGGCTTACCTCGGTTCCGTCAGGATAGGAAACAAGGTCAGGGTCGGCTGATACAATCCCCTGACCGCTCACTGAAAGAGTAAGGTCAAACTCCTCAGACTGTTCCTGAACAAAAACGGCTGTGATATTCTTGTCCGTATCGGCAACAACATCCACAGGGTTTTCGCTGCCGGTCAGATCTCCCTCCCAGCGGTTAAACTCCCAGCCGGTTTCCGGCTGTGCGGTGAGCCGGTAGGTGGCCACAACCTGCTCCATCATGGTACCTGTAAATTCCTGAACAACCCTGTTTCCGCTCGTTTGAACGGTTCCCGGGCTGGGCGGACTAAGCCTTCCGGGGCCTGAAACAGAAGCACCTTCAAGATCTTCCCTGTTTCCTGTAATATCCCTTTCACCGGTATCCTGAACACTTTCAGGCGGTGCATTGTCACCTGAGGTACCGTTCTGACCGGCAGTATCCGGTGGTGCGCTAAGCTGCTGTGAACCGGTTGTTTCAGTACTTACCACATCCTGAATCACTTCGCCCTCACCCACAATCGTAATATTCAGCTGTCCCTGCAGTTCAGCAAAAAGGGCTGTAATGCTGAGGTTCCTGCGGATAAAAAGCTCTGCGGGGTTCTGGGTGCCTGTAAAGTCACCCTGCCACTCTTCAAAAAGAAATCCATCGGAAGGTTCTGCGCGCAGTATGATGCGTGAACCGTCAACGAATTCACCGCCGGAGGGTGTCACCGTGCCGCTATTTTCCGGACTTACATTTGTGGTTAGCGTATAATTTTCCGGAAGGGAATCGTCGAAAGGAGTAGTGGATGTATCACAACTAAAGGTGAACACCGCGATCACTATAGCGATTCCGTATAAAAGTCTGCGCATCTCTGGCCCCTTGTACCTCTTCTTAACTTAGCAATCAGCTCATCCCGTTTTCTCTGTTTACGGGATAATTCCAACCATTTTTGAGGGATCTTCTATATAGCAATTTGGTGAACGCTTTCTGATTAGTTTCCTCTAATACAAAAGACTTATCCACAATTCACAACCTCTGTAATATGCCTCAAAACCATATCGTACAGTTTAATTTCAATCTGCTTTGAAACAGTCCCCGTTTGAAACTCCCTCTGTCTTATTCCATATCCTTCAATGAAAGCTGAATTCCTGTTTCAACATCATTATGCCCATGGTAATATTCCACATTTCGCAATTTTTTTTGTATATAGTATAGATAGGTTAACACTGTTAAGCAGTCTTAATAACCCAATAATCAATGATTATACAGGATGAGTGAATCCTCAAAGAACCGTGAAGCTGTATTCATAGACGGAGGCAGAACGCCTTTTCTGAGATCTCAGACAGAGTTTAAAAAATTGACATCCTTTGACCTGGGGCGTATCGCCGTATCGGGCCTGATCAGCAAATCCATGCTCGAGGAGGAGCTTGTGGATCATATCTGGTACGGCAATGTGATACAGGATATCAACACCAGCAATGTGGCCAGGGAGATCTCCATAGCGGCAGGCCTGCCCGATAGCATTCCCGCCACAACGGTATCGATGGCCTGCATATCATCCAATGTGGCGCTTACGTCCGCTGTCAACGCTATTGCAACCGGAAATATTCACTGTTCCATTGTAGGCGGTGTGGAGGTAATGAGCGATATTCCGATCCGGTTCAGAAAGAGATTCCGGCAGAAGCTGCTGGAATCACAAAAGTATCGCAGCTTTTCCGATTGGCTCGGTTTTTTCAAGGGGCTGCGGCCGTCCGACCTTCTGCCTGAGATACCTTCCATTTCGGAATACTCAACCGGTGAAACAATGGGACAGAGCTGTGACAAAATGGCTGCCAAGTTCGGCGTTACCCGTGAAGAACAGGATGCCTTTGCGCTCCGATCTCATCTGAGGGCCGCGAAGGCGACCGACGGGGGTCAGATTGAAAAGGAAATTATCCCGGTGTCGGTTCATAACGGCAACAAGGTGGTTCAGAAAGACAATGGCGTGCGCGGCGACAGTACAATGGAGAAGCTCTCCTCCCTTCGTCCGGCCTTTGTGAAACCGCACGGCACCGTAACGGCAGGAAACGCATCCTTTCTGACCGACGGCGCCTCCGCGGCCCTGGTAATGGAAAAAGAGTTCGCCCTGAGCCATGGGTACACCCCCAAAGCAGTCATCCGAAACTATAAATACGTAGCACGCCGGCCGGATGACGAACTGCTGATTGGACCTGCTCTCGCGGTCCCCCAGGTTCTGGATGAGATGAATCTCAGCATGGAAGATGTCGATGTATTTGAGTTCCATGAGGCGTTTGCAGGCCAGATGGTTACGGTACTTAAAGCCCTGGCGAGTGATGATTTTGCAAAAAACCGGCTCGGCCGTGAGCGTGCAGCGGGTGATGTACCCATGGATAAGCTGAATGTGTATGGCGGATCCCTCTCCATCGGGCACCCTTTTGCCGCAACCGGAATCCGCCTTGTAACCACGGCAGCCAACCGTCTGATCGATGAAGGCGGACGCTACGCCCTCATTGCCGCCTGTGCCGCCGGAGGCCAGGGCCATGCAATGGTGATTGAGAGGTTTAGTAGTGAGTAGTGAGAATTACTCCCCTCTGGAGAGGGGACAGATCGATGAGCGCTTAGCGAGTCGGTCAGGGGTGTGTTCCCGACCGCTGATCAGGTTTGTGAGTTCGAATATGTTTTCGAGCTCAGCTGAACACACCCCACGCATCCCCTCTGGAGAGGGGACAGAGTTAATAAAAGAACGCAAAAGCGTTGCTTTTAAAACTCAGGGGTGTGTACAGGGCCCCGATGGTGCTTTGGCTTTCGCGTACGTATTCAAAAGCAAGAACACACTCTTAAGCCCCCTCCGGAGAGGGGACTTTTTCACGCATCAGCCTTATAAAATTTGAACAACTGTAAAACACGTTTATTAGCATGACAACTGAAGCCAAAACCAACATCCTGCATACCGAGATCATTGACGGCGTTGCTGTGGTTACGCTCGACACGCCAGACGAAAAGGTAAACAAGCTCAATGAAGAGCTGATTGAGGAGTTTTCGGAGCTGTTGGACCGGCTGGAATCGGATGACTCCCTGAATGGAGCCCTTCTCGTAAGCGGGAAGGATGAAAATTTCATTGCGGGAGCCGATATCGAGATGTTCAAAACCCGAGATACTGCTGAAGAGATGGCGAAGCTGAGCTGGACGGGTCACGAGATCCTGCTGCGTGTCGAAAAATGCAAAAAACCGATCGTGGCCGGTATTCACGGATCATGCATGGGTGGCGGAACCGAACTGGCGCTAGCCTGCCACTACCGCATCGTCTCCGATCACAATGCCACAAAAATTGGTCTGCCCGAAGTTAAGCTGGGACTTCTCCCCGGAATGGGCGGCACCCAGCGTTTGCCCAGGCTAATAGGGATCCAGAAAGCGCTCACCTACATGCTTACCGGGAAAAATATGTACAGCTATCAGGCGCGAAAAACAGGTTTCGCAGACGAAGTTATTCATCAACACGCTATCCGGGATGCGGGGATCAAGGCTGTAAAAAAATTGCGGGACAAAAAGGCAGATCACCCAGACAAACGTTCATTCGCTGAAAAAGCCCTGGAGAGCAACCCCATCGGACGCAGTATCCTCTTTAACCAGGCGCTGAAACGTACCATGAAAGAGACGCGGGGTAATTACCCGGCTCCTCCCAAAATTATTGAGAGCGTAAAATACGGATTCAAAA
The DNA here is from genome assembly GCF_003150675.1 of Rhodohalobacter mucosus. Classification (NCBI taxonomy): domain Bacteria; kingdom Pseudomonadati; phylum Balneolota; class Balneolia; order Balneolales; family Balneolaceae; genus Rhodohalobacter; species Rhodohalobacter mucosus. The sequence continues at coordinate 280,795 of NZ_QGGB01000002.1, forward strand.
ACGGATTGGACGCAGGGCTTAAAAATGAATCCCTTTTGTTTGGCGAGTTGGCCGTGACTCCTGAATCGCGGGCCCTGGTGAACCTCTTTTTCGGTATGAATGCCGCCAAAAAGAACCCGCTTGACGATAAGAAGCGTGAGGTGAAGCGCATCGCAGTTCTGGGGGCCGGACTTATGGGCTCAGGTATTGCTGAAGTGAGTGCGGAAGAAGGGTATCATGTATGGCTGAAGGACCAGACCATGGAAAATGCCATGGAAGGCGAAGCGGAGATCGAGAAAAATCTCGAAAAAAAGGTTTCCAAGCGGATTCTCTCCTCTTTTGAGAAAGATGAAAAAATGAGCCTGATTCACCCCACCACCACCTACAACGGATTTGAGAATATCGACCTTGTGATTGAAGCCGTGTTTGAAGATCTGGACCTGAAGCAGAAAATCGTGAATGAAGTGGAGTCGGCAGGATCCGAAAACACCATCTTCGCCTCAAATACATCGTCGCTGCCGATCTCAGATATCGCTGCAAAATCTGAGCGGCCTGAACAGATTATCGGTATGCACTACTTTTCGCCGGTTCAGAAGATGCCCCTACTGGAGATCATCAAAACGGATAAAACAGCCGATTGGGTTACTGCTACTGCGTTTGAGGTTGGGCTGAAACAAGGGAAAACCGTTATTGTTGTGAATGACGGCCCCGGATTCTATACCACCAGAATTCTTGCCCCATTTATGAATGAAGCGCTTCTGCTTCTCGAGGAGGGAGCCTCCATTGAACAGCTCGACAGTGCCATGAAGGATTTTGGTTTCCCGGTAGGTCCCGTTGCCCTGTTTGATGAGGTGGGAATCGATGTGGGAGCGCACGTTGCCGACACACTAAGCGACATTTTCGAAGAGCGTGGTGCAAAAACCAGCAAGAAGGCTGCGGAACTGGTGGATAAAGGCTACAAGGGAAGAAAGAACGGCAAAGGCTTTTACGTATATGAGTCCGGTTCGGGTGATAAGAAAAAGAAAAAAGAGGTCAATACGGAGATCTACTCCTTCTTTGGAGGATCTGACCGCAGGTCGTTTCCTGAAAATGAAATCCAGAAGCGGCTGACTCTGATGATGGTAAATGAGGCTGTTTACTGTCTGCAGGAGAATATTCTGCAAAGTGCGACAGACGGTGATCTGGGTGCCATACTCGGCTTGGGATTCCCGCCCTTTCTGGGAGGACCGTTTCGCTACATCGACCATGAAGGCCCGGACAAGATCATCGAATGGATGAGTACCCTTCAAAATGATCACGGCGACCGGTTCAAACCTGCCGGTTTGCTGATTGATAAGAACAAAAGCGGTAGGCGGTTTCACCCGGAGTGACCAGCCCTGATTGAATAGAGTCTGCCGTTAACAATCAATCGGTTTCAAATGCAATTGGGAAACCGGGCCTTTGAAGATGCGTGCCTTTGCGTTCCCCGGGCTTCCTTGAATCACATAATCATGACTGCAGTCGCTTGTTGAGATAATCGCTTCAAAAAAAGTTCCTGCATAATTGCTCCATAGGGAATCTCCCGATTCTCACGTTCGGGAGCGCTCCATACCCTTTCTGCAGCACTTTCCGTTAATTTCATAAACCATACGTAAACGTCTGTGAAACTATGCGAGAGCACGGTCGGGATTTTTCAAACGAAGTTGCATTGCGGGACACCCCGGACGGATAGAGAAACTGTAATATTGATCAAACCAAGGAGAAACCTATGAGACTAAAAGGAAAAACAGCCGTCATAACAGGAGGTGCCGGCGGAATCGGATTGGAGACAGCCAGGATTTTTTTGCAGGAAGGAGCGGAAGGCATTATGCTGATCGATCTGAATGAGGACCGGCTCAAAGATGCTGCAAAATCACTGGAATCGGAAAAAGTGTACTATTTTACAGCAGATGTTTCTGACAATGATGACGTAAAGGCGTATACCGAAAAAGCGATCGATAAGATGGGCAAAATCGATATCCTTTTCCTGAATGCAGGAATCGAAGGTGTGGTTAAGCCGCTTACAGAATATCCCGAAGAAATTTATGACAAAGTGCTGGCCGTAAATGTTAAAGGAGTCTGGCTCGGGCTGAAGCACGGTTTCCCGCATATGAAGAAAAACGGCGGAGGGAGCGTGATCATCACGTCATCTGTTGCAGGCATGCAGGGTACACCCAACGTAATGGCGTATGTAACCAGTAAGCATGCCGTTATTGGCTCTATGCGCGTAGCAGCCCTTGAGGGTGCCGCAGATGGCATCCGTGTAAACTCCATTCACCCATCACCGGTGGACAACCGTATGATGAGGTCGCTGGAAGAGGGATTTGCACCGGGCGAAGCAGAACAGGCAAAAAAAGGTTTCGAGCAGATGATTCCGCTCGGACGCTATGCCACTAACGACGAAATCGCTACGGCGGCGCTCTTTTTGGCATCAGACGACAGCAAGTTCATAACCGGTGCCATACTTCCTGTTGACGGCGGTCTTACAGTCTGACAGATCCTGCCCCTGCCGGCGGCGTCCGGCCCTGAAAGTCAGGAAGCAGCCCGCAACAGGGAGGCAGAGGCATTTTATAGATTTATCTGTCACCAGATGAATAGCTGTGTAAATACATGAAGATGGAGTGAAAATGAAAGAGTTCTGGAATGACAGGTATTCCACCGAAAGCTATGTTTACGGCAAGGAGCCCAATCGTTTCTTCAGGAAACAGATTGACAGTCTGAAGCCCGGACAACTTCTATTGCCGGGTGAAGGAGAAGGCAGGAATGCGGTATATGCAGCAAAAAAGGGATGGGAGGTTACGGCATTTGATTACAGTGAACAGGCCAAAAAGAAAGCGCTGGATTTTGCGCGGGCAGAAGGTGTCTCGATTCAATATGAAATCCGTTCAGCGGATGATTGGAAAGAGAATAAGGCAACATTTGATGCGGCAGCCCTCATTTTTGTTCACCTGCCGAAAGATATCTTTAAGCAGCTTATTGAGAAGATTTTGGTTTCTCTAAAAAGCGGTGGCAAGCTGATCATAGAGGGGTATTCTGTTGCGCAGCTGGGCCATGATTCAGGTGGTCCCAAAGACCCGGATTTGCTATATGATGCAAAGCATCTTCGATCCCTTTTGGAACCCACAGAAATCAATCTTTTTGAAGAAATTGAAACGGACCTGGATGAAGGCAGTTATCACCGGGGTAAAGCGATGGTGATTCGGGCTGTTGTCACAATTCCATGAATGATCCATTGGGGCATCAGGACAGATGTGAGATTGGGTTTTGCCAAGGCTCATCTGTTCGTCGCGAGGCGAAACACGGAAGCAGACACAGAACGCTCAAAGTGTCCGGATTTATTAACCATGTGTAAAAATCGGGATTAAACAATTGCCAATCTCCGAAAGGTCCCGTCAACATCGGTCGTAAATGGTTGCTGGAATCAACAATCCATCCCCTGACCGCATATTCAACGCCTCCGGCGTTGCGGGGGCAGGACTCTGCCCCACCCCGGGCTTTCACCCGGGGCTATTTACGTTGATCCGCCATCCGATGGATCTATGGGTTAGTCTGGTGTCATGCTTCAGGAAACACAGGGTATGCATAGAATGTATTCACTCTCATTCCCAAAAAATCCAATTCGAAATAGATAACAAAGGCCGGCAAATACTTCTCACCGAGTTTTTCCCATTGCCAATCTTCACACCATCTTTCAATATTATCCGGACGCCGGGAGGCGTCCAATCTCATTAGCCCCGGGTGAAACCCGGGGTTAAACGATCGCATAAATCCGGCAACACCGGAGGTGTTGAATAGTGCGTGATTGCACATTCCCGGCCTGGACCGGTTGACAATACCAACACCTTTTCCATTGATTGTATGTTCAACGCCTTCGGTGTTGTAGGTGCAGGCGTCCTATCCTTCCCCGGGCTTCCGCCCGGGGCTAAGGACGTTGATCCGCCATCCGGCGGATCGGAGCAAGCAGCAGGTAATGTGCTTCAGGCATCAAGGGATCAATACAGATCAAATTCAGGTGCAGATATCGGGTTTCACCACCAGGGGGTTTGTTCAATTAATACACTCTATCCCGCATATAATCGGACGCCGAAGGTGTCCAATGTAATTAGCCCCGGGTGAAAACCCGGGGTAAATCAATAGCCGGGATACGGCAACACCGGAGGTGTTGAATGAAATGCGGAGGGCCGAAACCTGGTGAATATCCAGTTCCGTTCAGCGTAAACCGGACCCGGATAAAAATGTTACCAAACTGACCTAATCATCCAGGTCATCGATTCTCTCTTCAAGATGGTCCAGCTTATCCATAATCTCCTGAAGCAGGTGGATAATCATTACATGTGTTTTTTTGGCATCGATGCCAACCACGCTCTCTTCGCTGCCAATCATTTTTTCAATCTCCTTGTAGGCACTGTCTGATATATTCATGATCCTCATAATTATGGTTCTGTTCCAATTAAACCGGGTTCAGAATAAAGATTGTTGTATTGGGCTGAACCCGAACCCTTGCCGGATGGTTCTCTCACTCTTCAGCTTCAAAGCCGGCTCTCACCAGATCCTCAAATCCGCCCACATTATAAACATTTTCGAAGCCCTTGTTTTTCATCAGGCGTGCTGCCTGACCGCTGCGGTTGCCTGAGCGGCAGTAGAGATAGTAGGTTTTATCCATTTCAAGGTCATCCACATTCTCGTGAAATTCGCCTGAGTTAAAATCGTACAGCTTATCGGTCATTTCCAGGTGACCTTCATCATACTCCATCTTTGTTCGAACGTCGATCACCACTCCTCTCTCTTTTTCAAGCTTCTCCCTGAATTCGGAGGCGCTGATATCTATTCCGTCTGATCGTGTTAAAAAACTAAACATGCTCATTCTTTTTTATTTTTAATCCTTTTTCGATTTCTGTTCTGTTCTCAATATGTATTACTTATTCAATTCTTCTTTCATACCTGGCTAAACTGACAAGGCACTGTTCGCCTCATTCAGTATTGCAGGCATTAAAAGAACGTGTAGTAGAAGAAAAGGACGGAAACCACCAGAAATACGAGGGTCATGCCCCCTCCCGCCCTGAAATAGTCCTTTGTCTTGTATCCGCCGGCCGACATCATCAAAGCGTTCACCTGATGGGTTGGCAGTACAAATGAGTTCCCCGCATTCACTGCGGCGAGCAGCACGAGCGGACGCGGATCCACGCCCGCAATGGTGCCTATACCAACCACCAGCGGTGCCAGAACCACAACCGCTCCCACATTCGACATCACCAGTGAAAATCCGGTTGATAAAATGGCTACGGTAAACAGCAGTACCAGAAGGCTGCTGCCCTCTATTAAACTCATCACGTTTTCGGCCAGAAATTGCGCTGTACCGCTGTTCTGCATTGCGGTTCCCAACGGTATCAATCCTACAAGCAGAAAAACCACTTTCCACTCGATCGACTTATAGGCTTCCTGGATGGAGAGCACGTTCAGGAGCACCATCGCAACGGCGCCGGTCAAAAATGCAATGGAGATCGAAAATCCGCTCATGGCCAGCCCGATCGCAAGCAAAAAGCTGCCCGCGGCCTGCCATGTTTTAGACCGGTCCTTCACATCTGCAGTTACCGTTGTTGCCACCACAAACGGATCGGTATTTTGCAGTTCTTTGATGTTTCTCCAGGGGCCATAAATGATAAATGTATCACCGCCCCTGATTTTGTGATCAGAAAAATCGTCTTCAACCCGCTCCCCTTCGCTGAAGAGCATGATCGGTTCTACCGCATATCGCCTTCTCAGGGAAAACTCACGGATGGATTGTCCCACAAGATCCGAGCTTGGAGGTACAATCACCTCTACAAAACCGGCCTCTTCAGGATCATCAATACCTTCAAAAATAGTTTCATCATGTGTCTCTGTGAGGTTGTTCTCCTGCACGTAACGGTTCAGTTTCTCTGTATCGCCATACAAAGCCATGATATCTCCGGGTTGAAGAACCGTCTCTCTCCACGGACCATATTTTGTTTCATTTGCATCTCTCAGCGCCAGAATATTCACTCCGTGCCGGCTCCAGATTCCGCTCTCCTCAATTGTCTTTTCTGCCAATGCTGAGATCGGCTCCACCCTGAAATAGCGAATATCTTTTTTCAGGCTGAATGCGTCCATGATTTTTTCCTGCTCGGTTTTATCCACTGCACCCTCGGATGAACCCTGCGGCAAGAAGTATTTTCCAAGAAGTACGAAGAACAGGATAGCGGCAACCAGCAGTGCCACGCCCACCGGAGTTACAGCAAAAAGGCCGTAGGGGTCAAGACCTGCATTTGCAAGCAAATCGTTTGTCAGAATAAGATGGCCGGAACCAACCATGGTCAGTGTACCCCCGATAATGGCTGCAAAGCCAATCGGCATGATCAAAACGGATGCCGACACTTTGATGCGGCGTGCAATATCCATAATACTGGGAAGAAACAGCGCTGCAGCACCAATGTTCTGAATCACCCCGGAAAGCGTACCCACTGAAAGGGATAGTGATCCCAGGACCGACGATTTTTTCTTCCCAACCCTTTTCAGCAGCCATTTTGAAAAACGCGACATCATCCCGGTTCGGGCCACACCTTCACCCAATATCATTACTGCAATCATCGCCACCACTGCATTGCTCGAAAAACCGGCCAGCGCCTCTCCGGTGGTTAATATTCCCGACCAGCTAAGTGCAAGCATCGTTATCAGGGCCGTGACATCGATTCGTACAATTTCTGTCACCAGCATAAAGATGGTAAAACTCATGATGGTGAGTACGATGATAATTTCTGTTTCCATTACACTTTCTACGCCTCCTGTTGATATTTTATAGCGGAACAGCTGCAATGGATATCAGCTGTTGACTGCCGCTCTGTTTTCTCTGATTGATTCATTGTTAAATATTGGTCTGTAGAGGAGAAAATTTTCGCCGGAACTGTTTGTCTTTCTCTTTGTAAAATGAAACCGCGTCATCCACGTCAAAGAAGAAATTCTGTTCCCCCATTACCTCCTGAATGCCTGATTTTTTCAGCTTATCACGAACCGGTCCAATGGCTCCCGCAATAAAAAACTTCACACCTTTTTCCCTCACATTGCTGATCGTCTCCTCCAGCGCATGGATACCCGTTGAATCGATTGTGTTGATTGCAGACGCATCCAGAATAATCAGCTTCAGGCTGTCGCCGTGACGATCCATTCTTTGATTCAGTGTTTCCTGAAAATGCTCTACATTTGCAAAGTAGAGTGAGGAGTCGTAGCGATAAATCAGGATTTCGTCGTCTACATTGGCTTTTGTGTACCGCTCAATATTCCGGTATGTCTTTGTATCTCCCAGGCGGCCAAGTTCTGCACTGTGAGGCCTGGTTGTGCTGTAGATAACCAGTATCAGGGAGAGTACAACCCCAACCGCAATCCCCTCTTCAATCCCAAGGGCAAGCGTGGATATGAATGTGGTAAGAAGCATCGCCAGATCCCGCTTATCGGTTTTCCAAAGGTTTTTCATCTCCTTAAAATCAAACAAACCCGCAACCGCCACCATAATGATGGCCGCCAGAACCGCATTCGGCAGGTAGTAGAAGAGGGGTGTCAAAAATATAACGGTGAGTCCGATCAAAACAGCCGTGATCATGGAAGCCAGCGTTGTATTTGCACCGGCCTGATCGTTGACGGCAGTACGCGAAAACCCTCCGGTTACGGGAAATGACTGAAAAAAAGCACCGCCCAGATTGGCCCCACCCAATGCGATCAGTTCCTGATTCGCGTCCACCTTATACCCTTTTTTATTGGCAATGGCTTTGGCAACCGCGATTGATTCCATATAACTGACCAGGGAGATCACCAGAATGATTGATATGAGACTGGTGAAGTCGGAACTGCTCAATCCTGGAATTTCAAAGGATGGAAGACCGATGGGAACCGTGCCCACAATATCCACTCCGTTATTGCTGAGGCCCAGCAGTGCGGTGACTGCTGTTCCGATTACAACCACCACAAGCGCAGATGGAAACGTTTTTTTCCATCGTTTCAGAAGAATCAGGATGATGATGGAGCTAAAACCGATGAGTGCCGTATAGATACTGATCTCGGACGCATTCTGAATGGTGCCCGAAAGTATTTCAAACACCTGTTTTGTTCTGGGCAGGTCAAGCCCCAGAAGATTTTTTATCTGGCTTGCACCGATGATCAGCGCAGCTGCAGATGTAAATCCTGAAAGAACCGGGTGAGACAGGAAATTGACCAGGAATCCCATCCTGAATACTCCCATCAGAAACTGAACCAGCCCTACACCCAAAGCGGCCATAATAGCCAGATGTATAAACCGGTCGCTTCCGGGATCTGCCAGCTCCCCCACTCCCGCAACCACCAGAAGGGAGACCATGGCTACGGGACCAACTGCAAGCTGCCTGGATGTGCCAAATATGGCATAAATCAACAGCGGCACAATGGACGCGTACAATCCGTAAACGGGTGGCATGCCGGCGAGGATAGCGTAGGCCATACCCTGGGGCACAAGCATGATCGCAACCGTGATACCGGCAGAAAGGTCGCCGGATAATTTCTCACGGTCATAAGAGCGCAGTGTATCCACGATCGGCAAAAAACGGCCGAGCTTCTCCATCTCTATTCTTATTTCTTATTTTTTATTAATTCAGAACCGGGTTTTCCGACTGAAGTGTGATGCCTCCGGCCGGAAAACAACCGGTAACTGAAATCTGATCTCCGAGCTGTTTACGCAGGCTGTACCGCCTTGTATTTTTCGAAGTCGTCCTCGATTAGCGTCACGTCATATCCTTCTCTTTTAAGAAGTGCAGACGCTACGGCTGACCTTCCGCCCGTCATGCAATAGACAAGGTATTTTTTGCTTTTATCGAGTTCACTGAATCTTGGAAGCAGCCGTGTATGTGCGATGTTGATCGCTCCTTCCACTTTGCTTTCATCATACTCTGACGCTTTTCGAACATCAAGTATCTCTGTATCGGCATCTTTTTCTTCTACCGCGCTGAAATCGGTCGTGTCCAGTTTGGACAGTTCATTTCCCTGCTCCTTATAGAGCAAAAGGTCTCGTGCCGTAAAAAAGCCGGCAATATTGTCGAGACCGATTCTGTACAGGTCACGAACCGCTTCGGTCAGCTGATGCTCCTCAACCAATAAATAGATTTGCTGGTCTTCGGTGATATACGAGCCTGCAACAGTGTTGAATTGCTTGGTGAGGGGTGATAAAAGTGAGCCCGGGATATGGCCGCCTTCGTAATCATTTCTGTCACGCGTATCCAGAATCACTCCATCCTCTTTTGAAGCTGCAATCCCGACCTCCTTCAGGGTCATGCGCTTCACGGAAGGCAGTCCACCGATAAGGGCAGGACCGATTTTATTATCCCGTTTCATACGTGCGAAGTAAAGCGGCGGCTCCGGCTGACCTTCGAGTATAAATTTCACAAAATTGTCTTCGGAGGTCGCCGACTTCAGTGAGTTATTGTACCGAAGCTCATACCCGACCGTAGACTCCGGAATAGCACCGAGTGCTTTTCCACATGCGCTGCCTGCACCGTGACCCGGCCAGATCTGCATATACTCCGGCATGCTCTTGAACTGCTCCACGGTTTTATAGAGCGTACGAGCAGAAGGTTCCATAACGTCCTGCATTCCTGCGGCCGACTCCAGAAGGTCCGGGCGGCCAACGTCACCGACAAATACGAAGTCGCCGGTTGCCACTCCCATAGGCTCATCCGCGGCGGCGCCGTCGGTGATCAGGTAGCTCAAATGCTCCGGAGTATGTCCCGGAGTATGCCACGCTTTGATGGTAATGTTTCCGATTGAGAATGAATCCCCATCATTCAGCAACTCAAAGTCATAATCGCTGCCTTTGAGCCACTCATATTTCCAGTCCTTATCACCCTCGTCGGATGCGTAGACCTTCACTCCTCTTTCCGCAAACTCGCGAAGCCCGGAGATGTAGTCTGCATGAATGTGGGTGTCGGCGGCTGCAACGATCGTCAGTCCCTGGTCGGCAGCATGATCAATGTACTGATCAATGTCGCGCATGGGATCAATCACTACTGCGGTTCCGTTTGCCTGGCATCCAACCATGTAGGCGTACTGAGCCAGTTTGTCGTCGAAGAATTGTTTGAAATACATAGGTTTGTTCTTTTTGTCTTTTTTTGTTGTTGATATTCTTGCATGCGTCCCCTCTCGAGAGAGGACAGGTGATGAAGCGTTTAGCGAATCATCAGGGGTGTGTTTATTGGCCACGGAGGCACGGAATATGTTATGCTTTTTCCGTGCTTCTGTGACTTGAATCAATGCGGCAGTTTGTCGCGCAGCATGCCGTATGCATAGGTGCCGGCTATCGCAGATAAAATCGGGATAATCATAATGGTAAGCCCGCTGCCAAGCAGTGCGAACATGGGGCCTGGGCAGGCTCCAAGAAGCGCCCATCCGAGCCCGAATATGGATCCGCCAACGATATAGCGCGTCACCTGTTTCGGATCCTTCGGCGGTATCGTTATCGGGTTTCCATAAACATCCTTCATGTTCTTACGCTTGATAATTTGTACTGAGATGACCCCTACGATGACGGCGAGGCCAATAATCCCGTACATATGAATAGAGTCGAACCGGAACATCTCCTGAATCCTGAACCAGGATACCACTTCCGATTTAACCAGCACAAAGCCAAATGCGGTGCCGATCAGCAGATATTTAATGTATTCAGATAATTTCATGTCTTTCTTTGCAGTCTTATAAATTGAATGTCGTTTAGCCCAGAATAATCGGGTAGATGAAATAGGTCATCAGCAATCCGCCGATAAAGAAACCGATCACTGCGATCAGGGAGGCGAGCTGAAGGTCAGACAGGCCCGAAATGGCGTGTCCGGAGGTACATCCTCCCGCGTATCGTGCGCCGAATCCAACCAGGAATCCGCCCAGCACCAGTACAGTCAGCCCTACACCCGTTCCCAGCATCTCCCAGGCAAAAAGGTCATTAGGCACCAGGCCCCCGAAATCCTGTATTCCAAGCGCCTGCAGATCGCTGATCGTGCTCATGGAGAGAGCGATTGGCTCGGGGTTTTCAAATATATATCCACCGAGAAAACCTCCCAGTACGGACCCAACCAGAAACGTCAGGTTCCATTTGCCGGCTGTTTTCCAGTCGTAATTGAAAAACTCCACGTTCCCGAAGTTGCACGCGGCGCAGACGTGACGCAGGTTTGCTGACACGCCAAACATTTTACCGCCCAGCAGCAGAAGAATCGGTACGGTTAGTCCGATAATCGGACCGGCCACGTACCAGGGCCAGGGTTCATATAGAAAGTCAAACATGGTATTGCTTCAGTTGATTTTTTAATTGTTTCATCAAATATAGACAACTTGACACTACTTGTCAATACAAGTTGTATTTTTTGGTTTGTCCACCTCATTCGGCGATATAAACGAACATGAGTTTGCTATGCCCTGCCCCTCAGCATTCCGTACCAGTACATTTTGGGAAGCAGGTCTTTTTTCATGTGATACATGCTCCATCTTTCTTTGGCCTGGTTGATCGGAAATGAAGGTGTCATATTATTGTCATAATCAAATTCCGCCAGAATCAGTTTATTAAAGCCTGTGATAAGTGGACAGGAGCCGTAACCGTCATATCTAAGTGACGGATCAATTTCACCCTTTTGGATCAGCGAGACCAGATTTCCTGTAACCACCTTCGATTGCTTTCGTACTGCGGCTCCGGTTTTTGCATTGGGCGTGCTTCCGGCGTCTCCCAGGCTGAAGATATTGGGATAGCGATTATGCTGAAGCGAATACTTATCAACATCCACCCATCCTTCAGCGTCTGCAATGGGGCTCTTCTTGATAAATTCAGGCGCACTCATTGGCGGCGTTACATGAATCATATCAAAAGAAATCTCCTTTTCATCCACCGGCTTACCGTCTTTCAGAATGTCATAAACGGCTATTTTTTCATCCGCTTTAATCTCCTTCAGATTGTGTGTGAAATGTGTGGTTATACCGTACCGTTTAAGCACCGGCTGCAATGCTTCAGCTATCTCCGTAACCCCGAAAATCACCGTTCCTGCTGTTGTAAACCGCACATCAATATCATTAAGAATGCCTGCCTTTTTCCAGGTATCGCTCGCCAGATACATAATTTTCTGTGGAGCACCACCGCACTTGAACTTGGTTCCCGGTTGGGTAAAAAGTGCCGTTCCGCTCTTTGTGTTGTCAATACACTCTTTCACATAGTTTAGATTTCTGTAGGAGTAGATGCTGCAAATCTGGTTGCTGCCAAGCCCTTCCGCGAGGCCGGGAATGGCGTCCCAGTCAACCTGGATACCAGGTGCAACAATCAGGTAGTCGTAGGAGTACTGCGCGCCTGATCCCGTGATGACGATGTTTCGTTCCGGCTCAAATGCAGTTGCATAATCCCTTATCCAGGCGGTTTTATCGGGGATCACCTGCTCCATTGGTTTTTGAGAGTTTTCTTTCCCGATCACTCCTGCTCCCGAAAACGTCCACATCGGCTGATAATAATGTGTTTCTGATGGTTCCATGATCGCAATGTCAGGGTGCTTCAGCTTTTTGTGCAGCTGGGCAGCAACGGTTATCCCCGCCGAGCCGCCGCCGATAATCAGAAACTGATGGTGTGCAGCAAATGGTTTTGCGTCTTCTGAATCTACTTGTTTTCCTAAAATCGTTGTTAAATTTGCCATGGCAGTATGGATTGGTTATGGACTACATAAAATGTACAATTAATTACATGTATTAACAAGTATTGATGATTTGATTCGAATTCTCTATTTTGGATGAAAAAAGATGACATGCTGAAAAAAGGAGTACCACGCCACAGTCAGATATCCCAGTGGATTCGCAGCCAGATTGAGGAGGGTGTATTTGAGCCGGAAGAGAAACTGCCATCTGAAAACGAACTGGCAAAAAAATTTGATGTAAGCCGCGTCACCATCCGCAGAGCGCTTCAGTCGCTTGAAAGCGACGAGGTGATCTACAGATGCCAAGGGCTTGGTTCTTTTGTCAGCGACAAGCGTACTCCGCACAACCTCGTGCGCCTTACCGATTTTAATGAAGACATGGCAAAGGCAGGGCTGAAAGCTTCATCAAAAGTTCATGAATTTCGCGTAATTGAAGCTCCCTCCTGGCTGCTTGCCCCGCTTCAGATAGAGAAGGGCACCAAAGTAATGCAGATCGACCGCCTCAGGCTGGGCGACGGTGACCCTGTTGCATTCGATAGTACATGGCTCCCCATTCTTTACGGCCAGCTTCTGTCTGATGAAAAGCTGCGCAAATCAACCATTTATAAAATATTGGAAGAGGAGTATGATATTGAGGTGATCCGCGGAACCTATCGCTTTTCTGCAGATATTGCCGATGAAGTACTCTCAAAAGAGCTGAATATTGAAGCCGGCTCACCGCTACTGGTGATAGAGCGGTCTACATTTACCATGGGCAATAAGCCGGTCTATTTTCAGCGCCGCTACTACAGAACAGACAAGGTGATGTATGAAATGACCCTTGAACGATCTCAGGGTGCTGAAGGGAGCTTTGAAAACATGCCCCTTAAAGAGTTTGTACCTGTTTTTAATCCTTAAAAATAATATTACTATGAAACTCATTCTTCTTCTTTTTGCACTTACAGCCAATTTCATACCTCAAATTGACAGATCCGATTCAGGACTCTTCGTTGTTGTTACCTCAGCCGATGCGGAAACCCAGATGATGGCGATGGTACTTGCCACGCAATCCATCAATCAGGATGTAAACGTGCGCATTCTCTTATGCAGCGAAGCCGGTGAACTGGCTGTCAAAAACAGTGAATCACCCATGTTCGCCCCTCCAAACCGTTCTCCCAAACAGCTTCTGTCCGGCCTGATTGAGCGCGGGGCCGTTGTGGAAGTTTGCGGTATTTTTCTGCCTAACCGGGAGTACACCAGCGAAGATCTTATAGACGGTGTGGGCACCGCCAGTCCCCCGGAAGTTGCAGAGTATATGCGGGGTGAAGGAATCAGATACTTTACATTTTGATCTGCCATGCTTGAAAATCAACCAAACTGGGTAAAACTTGTATTAGTCTGCCTGATATGCCTTCTTATATTCAGCGCTATCGGGCTGATCATCAGTTATCTCACTTAACCCTAACCAAGCACTGACCGTGATGAAAAAAAACATGGGCAACCTCGACCGAACCCTCAGAGTCATGGTAGCAATTGTTATTGCCATTCTCTATTTCACAGGAACCATCTCAGGAACCCTTGCAATTATTCTGGGTGTCGTATCGGTGGCTTTTATACTGACCAGCATGGTGGGCACCTGTCCCGTCTATCTTCCTTTTGGCCTTTCTACCGTCAAAAATGACCGTTCTGATTAGTCATCATGACTGACTACCCCCGTAAAAAACTGATCATTGCAGGCGGGGGACATGCATCGCTGCCGTTAATTAAAATGGGGCGGTACTGGAAGGGGAAAAACCTGTCTGTCACTCTGGTATCTGCTGAAAATTACCTTGTGTATTCCGGCGCCCTTCCCCAGTACCTGGGCGGCTTTTACAAATGGGAGGAGACAGCCATCAATCTCGAAGAGCTCTGCAGCCGATATGGTGTGGAGTTTATCAGGGCACGGGTGGGTTCAGTGAACCGCCAAAAAAACACTATCGGGATTGATGCGGGTAATGAACTTTCGTTTGATTATCTGCTGATTAACGTAGGTGTAAAAACGTCGGGTTACTCAAGCGGTGATAAGATCTACCCCGTAAAACCGATGTCTGCACTGATTGACCTCAAAAAAAAGCTTGAATCCGGCGACTGCAGAAAACTGATGATTCTTGGCGGGGGAGCTGCCGGAACGGAGATTGCCCTGAACCTGTCGCATCCAAACTGCACGTATCGCCCTGCTATTACGATTATTGAAAAAGAGAATAGCCTGCTGAGCGGTTTTCCTCAAAAGGCATCTATCAATGCGGAGCACATCCTGAGAAACCGCGGCGTTGAGGTTCTTACAGGGAATACATTCAAAAAAAGTGACACAGAACCATTTGATGCGGTAATTATGGCAACCGGAAATGAGCCGGAGAGCGTGAATATCAGCCATAATTTTAAAACGGGGTCCGGCAACCGGCTTCTTACTGACAGAACATTGCTGGTTACGGGATCAGACTGCATTTTTGCAGCCGGTGACACCGCTGATGTTGACGGTGCGGACTTCTCACAGATTGGCGTACATGCAGTGAAACAGGGAAAAACACTCCGCGCCAACATTGAGTCGCTGCTTGACCGAAAACCGCTGAACAAATACTCTCCGTACTCTATTAATCCGCTTATTATTTCGGATGGCCCCGATCGCGCAATTTTCACTGCGGCTGGTCTTTCCGTAACGGGTCGTGCGCCGGCAGTAATGAAATATGTACTCGACATGAAATGGCTCGAAAAATATACAATGGAACCGGAAAACCGCCGCCCTGTCTACATGCTCTTAAAAGACGGTATGGACAGATCCTCCGATTGACGGTTTAACCTTTGAATACCCGCCTCATAAATCTCTTTTTGGCGGGTTACTGGCACATTGCTCCCCGATGGAGAATACGCTATCTTTGAAAGCCAAACGATTATTCACCATTTTAATCAAACAAAACGATGCAAATTTCCACTATTTATTTCCTGATGGGCAACCCGGAGGGCGGCGGTGACGGTGCCATCATTAATCTGCTTTTTCTTGGAGCCCTCTTTTTTGTCTTTTACTTCTTCATCATTCGTCCGCAGAGCAAGCGTCAGAAAGAGGTGCAGAAGAAAGTGAGCGAAATGAAAAAGGGAGACAAGGCAGTTACCTCCGGCGGCATGATCGGTATTGTGAACACCATAGACGAAGAGACTGTTCTACTGGAGATCGACAGCGGCGTCAAAGCCCGTTTTCAGAAAGGGTCCATTACGGATGTAAATCCCGGAAAGAACAAGTGAGGGATTGATGAATGATCATTCATTATTGATTAATTGAATTTGTCTGAGTATCAATTTCCCGTTTAATCATAGTCGAACACACCCCTAAATCCCCTCTCGAGAGGGGACTTTAGAATTTTCCCTCTACATAAATCCATGCCAATAACTCCATTCCATAGCATTCCCGACGCCATTGAGGACATCCGTGCGGGTAAGATGATCATCGTAGTGGACGATGAAGACCGGGAAAATGAGGGGGATTTTCTGATGGCGGCCGATAAGGTATCGCCTGAGGCTGTCAATATCATGGTAAAGCACGGACGCGGATTGGTGTGTGTTCCTATCACAAGGCACCGAGCCCACGAGCTGAACCTGGACTATATGGTTACCGAGGGAGCTGATCCCGATGAAGCAGCTTTCACCATCTCGGTTGATCACAAAAAGCTTACGACCACCGGCATTTCCGCACCCGACAGGGCCAACACGATCAGGGAGCTGATCAACCCAAAGGCGAGCCCCACCGATTTTCGTCGTCCGGGACATGTATTTCCACTGATTGGCGTGGATGGCGGGGTTTTGCGCCGCGCCGGTCATACAGAAGCAGCCATAGACCTTGCCCGGCTTGCCGGAAGTGCGCCGGCTGGAATCATCTGTGAAATCATGCATGATGACGGAGAAATGGCCCGCCTGCCCGAACTAATCGGACTCTCACGGAAGTTCGACTTGAAGCTCATCACGATCAAGGACCTCATTGCATACCGGATGAAGCATGAGTCTCTCGTTAAAAATGTGATGAGCGTGGATATGCCCACCATTTACGGTGATTTCATGCTGCATGTATTTGAGGAGAAACTTACAGGTGAAAATCATCTTGCATTCACAAAAGGTGAATGGACTGAAGAGGATTCGGTTCTGACCCGGGTGCACGCAGCCAACATGCTCGCAGACATTTTTGGCAGCAAAAGAAGCGACAAAACCGGCCTCCTGCATCAGAGCTTCCGGATGATTGAAAAAGAGGACCGCGGCGTTGTTCTATACATGGATCAGATGAGCCATGAGCGCAATATTGTTGACCAGATCCGCGCCATGAAACTCCAGGAAGAGGGCCACACAAAAGATGAGATCCGCCAGAAACTGGGCGCCAAGATGGACTCCAGGGATTATGGCGTGGGCGCACAAATTCTCCACTCTTTGGGCATCCGCAAACTGAGGCTTCTTACCAATAACCCTGTAAAGCGGGTTGGTCTCAACAGTTTCGGGCTTGAAATGGTAGAAGAGGTATCAATCCCGGTTGATCATATCGACACAGATCATCCCGACGAAAAACTGGACAAACCGGTTAAGAAAGAGGGCTTTTTGAAGCGCTTGATGCTGGAGTGAGGAATGGGAGTTTTGAGTGTTTAGTTTTGGGTTTTGAGTTGGAAATACCAATGACCCAATCCCAAATTCCAAATTTAAAACCAGTGCTATTTTAATCAGCCCGTCTCACGTCTGCCTTTTGCCTTTTGCTTTCTAAGAAATTTTAAGTCAAATTCCCTGCGAAAAAACGATGGTGCGCCTGCCAGAAACGATGATTCTGCGCTCAAGATGCGCTTTGACCGCCCTTGACAGAACAATCCTTTCAATATCCCTTCCAATCTGCTTTAAGCTTTTTGGCTCCATTTCGTGATTTACGCGTTCCACGTCCTGTTCGATGATTGGACCTTCATCCAGATCTTCCGTCGCATAATGCGCAGTGGCTCCAATCATTTTTACTCCGCGCTGATGAGCCCGTTCATATGGATTTCCACCCTGAAATGCCGGCAAAAAAGCATGATGTATATTGATGATTCGCTCTTCATACTCGTCCACAAACTGGGGCGATAGCACCTGCATGTATCTGGCGAGTACAACCAGATCGATGTGATGCCTTTTTAGTATTTGTCTTATTTGTGCCTCTTGTGAAGTCTTATCACCGTTTTTAATTGGCAGACAGTGAAAGGGTACACGAAACTGATCCGCAACTGATTCAAGGTCGGGATGATTGCTTATGATCACTGGAATTTCGCAGTCCATCTCATTTTCTTTCCATCTCAGAAGCAAATCGTAAAGACAGTGAGATGTTTTAGAAACCAGTATCGCCATCTTCTGCACTGCATCAGAGTAATGTACTGACCATTGCAGCCCGAAATGGTTTCCGAATTCATCAAACTCCTTCTCCAGCTGTTTCCTGGTAATCGTAAGGTCGTTGAGTACAACCTGCAGACGCATATAATAATGGCCGTTCAGTAGATCAGTATACTGCTGGCAACTCAGAATGTTAAAGTCTCTCTCATAAAAAAAGCTGCTTATCGAGGCCACAAGCCCCTTTTTGTCAGGGCATTGTATCAAAAAAGTAATGGTATGCCCGTTTCTTCCTGTTCCCATCTTAACTCTGTTTTTTTCTTTAGGAATTGCATACAAGCTATTAAAAACAAGTACCGTACAAAATTAAGGGTTGCTAATGCAATGGGGGAGACGGAAGACGGAATTTCAATGATCCAATCACAAATTCCAATCAATACCCCTAATCAGATTTTTCTCGCACAAGGGGGATCCCTGCGTGGCAGAGTTGCGCCACATAGTGATTTTTTCAGAGCTGAGTATCCTTCTGAGTTGTCCTTATTTTGTTAAAGGGAACGCTTGAAATTTCCCTCTGGAGAGGGGAAACGTGCAGTGAGCGTTTAGCGAACCAACGAGGGGTGTGTTCGGGTTTTGATACAAATCATGAATGTTTTTTGGTGTACAGGCTTCACGAAACACAACCCTAAATCCCCTCTCCAGAGGGGACTTTTCACTTTTGCCTTCTGCCCTCTGCCTTCTCCCTCAATTATCTTTCTCAGGATCGAGTGCTTCATCAATCATATCAGGTTCTTCAGATGTGCTTTCCGTTTGGGTACCGGATTCGTCTTCATCCAGCGGCATGATTTTTTTATGGAAAACCAGGAGGATGATAATTGATGTGCTGATGGCGATGTCGGCCACGTTGAATATGTAGGGAAAAACCGCCCAGTCGCCGATGGTTTTAGTGAAATGGATAAAATCGACCACATGGCCCTCCAAAACGCCCCCATACCCAAAGTAAAGGCCCATTAAGATGCGGTCTGTGATATTTCCCAATGCCCCGCCGACGATAAGTCCCATACAGGTGAGATAGCCCAGGTTGGCTTTATCCAGTGTAAACAAGATGTAGGTGACAATTCCAATAGTGGCTAATATGGCCACCACACTGATTACAGGTGTGGAAAGCCAGTCCATTCCCAGTGCCATA